>NZ_PSTO01000004.1:0-164978 GCF_002930975.1 Rathayibacter sp. AY1A3
GCTGCGTGGTGCCGCGGAGGGGCGAGGTCTCGAGCGGGGTGCGCGCGAACTTGGCGGCTGCGGCGGCGGGCGCCGAGACCGGGGCGGCCGGAGCCCACCGACTCCAACCCCGGCTACGTCACCCCGCTCGTGCGCAAGCTCGCCGGCGAGAACGGCATCGACCTCTCCACCCTCACGGGAACCGGAGTCGGCGGCCGCATCCGCAAGCAGGACGTCCTCGACGCGGTCGAGGCCGCCAAGTCGGCTCCGGCCGCCCCGGTCTCGGCGCCCGCCGCCGCAGCCGCCAAGTTCGCGCGCACCCCGCTCGAGACCTCGCCCCTCCGCGGCACCACGCAGCCGATGTCGCGCCTGCGCAAGGTCCTCGCGCAGCGCGCCGTCGAGTCGATGCAGACGAGCGCCCAGCTCACCTCGGTCATCGAGGTCGACGTCACGGCGGTCGCCCGCTTCCGCGACTCGGTCAAGAAGAGCTTCCAGGAGAAGACCGGCGCCAAGCTGTCCTTCCTCCCGTTCTTCGCCCTCGCGGCGGCCGAGGCGCTCAAGGCCTACCCGGTGATCAACTCGACCCTCGACGGCGAGTCGATCGTCTACCCGGACCACGAGAACATCAGCATCGCCGTCGACACCGAGCGCGGCCTGCTGACCCCGGTCCTCAAGAACGCGTCCGAGCTGAACCTCGCGCAGATCGCCTCCACCATCGGAGACCTGGCCGAGCGCACCCGCAACAACAAGCTGAAGCCCGACGAGCTCGCCGGCGGCACCTTCACGCTGACCAACACCGGTTCGCGCGGGGCCCTGTTCGACACTCCCGTCGTGTTCCTGCCGCAGACCGCGATCCTCGGCACCGGCATCGTCACCAAGAAGCCGGCCGTCGTGCAGGTGGACGGTGCTGACGCCATCGCGATCCGCTCGACCGTCTTCCTCGCGCTCTCGTACGACCACCGCACGGTCGACGGAGCCGACGCGGCGCGCTTCCTGGTCGCGATCAAGGAGCGCCTCGAGGAGGGCTCGTTCGAGAACGACCTCGGCATCTGACACGCTCCCCCTGAGCGCGCCTCTCACGAGGCCGCTCCGGTGTAGACGTCGCGGATGAGCCAGCCGGCCTCCGTCCTGATGATCAGGACGGAGGCCGCTGTCGTCCCTGGGGCCGTCCGGAGGTGCACGACCGCCGATGCCCCGTTCACGTCGACGAGGACGGCCGACGCCTCCCCCGTCGCCGGGACAGCGGAGGCGGGGCCGTCCGCTTCGTCGCCGAGCGGCGAGTCCGCCGTGACCAGCCCGCGGGCGCACTCCCTGTCCCCGCACGCGCGCACCGCGTCGATCAGCACCTCCGCCGCCTGCTCGGCGTCGAGCGCGGCCGCCGCGACCGGAGCGGGCGGTGCCGCGGTCGCCACCGCCGGCGGAGTCGACCGAGCCGGAACGGGCGCGGCTGCGGTCGACGCCTCCGCATCCTGCACCTGCCGACCGGGCCCGCCCGCGAGCGATCCGGCGAGCACCGCTCCCAGCACGATCGCCGTCCCGACGGAGAGCGGTCCCCGACGCCGGACGACGAACGCCCGGAGGCGGTCCTGCCAGCCGTCGAGCGGATGGACCCGCCGGTGCCGGGCAGCCGGAGCAGGCACCGCCTCCCGACCCCGTGCACCCGCGCCGGACGTCGGCAGCGCCCGCACCGCCTCGCCTATCCCCTGCGGATCAGCGAGTCCGTAGAGGTTGCCCTCCAGCGCCAGCAGGTCGCGGTGCCGCGCGAGGGCGGCGACCGGCAGCTCCGGGCAGAGCATCCCGAGGCGCTCCAGGACCCGCTGCAGCGCGTCGCGCGCCGCACGCGGGGTGTCGACGGCGGGCGTCGTCAGCAGCAGCAGGGGCCGACCCTCCTCCGTCAGGCCGATGTCGTCCGTCGTCGGAGCCAGCCATGCTCCCTCGAGCGCGGCCGAGCGGACCGCGCCCACCACGGGGGCGAGGAGGGTGACCGCGGCGCCGAGTCCGATCCCCCGCTCGACCCGCAGGAACCTCTCGAGCGTGGCGACGACGGGAGGGGCGGTCGACACGATGCACCTCCTCGGAGACGACTCCACCCGGACGATGCTCTCGCGGTGGCGGTGCTCGGCGAGCCGAGCCACCGGCGACGCCTGCAGCGCCTCGGCCTCCCGCGGCCGCATCGTCCGCTCGGCCGGCGGTGCGGCGTCCGGCGCAGGCGTCCGCCGCCTCCCCGTCCGCACTCCGCCGATCCTCCGGCCCTGGACCGTCCCGCTGCTCGTCATGAGGCGAGCCTGACCGCACGTCGAGGCGGAGGACGCCCACCGATCCCGATCGGTGGACGGATCGGCGCACGTGCCCTCTGTGGAGGAGCCGGATCCGCGTCCGGGGTCCGCCGCCGCGCTCCCGCTCGGTATCCTTGACGTCATGGCACGCAGCACGGAACCGTCGACGAAGGCGGTCAAGGAACCCGGACGTCTCAAGCAGATGTGGCAGGTGTTCCAGATGACCCGCCGCTACGACAGCAGCGCCGTCTGGATCATCCTCCTCGCGCTCCTGCTCCCGATCCTGCTCGGCGTGCTCCTCGGCATCCTCCTCGGCAACGGCAACGGCTTCGTGATCGCGCTGTGGATCATCGTGGGCGTGATGGCCGGCCTGGTCGCCGGACTCGCCGTGCTCTCGCGTCGCGCCGAGCGCGCCGCCTACGGGCAGATCGCCGGGCAGCCCGGCGCGGTCGGCGCCGTCCTGCGCAGCGGACTGCGCGGCACCTGGACCGGCGGGGAGATGCCCGTCGCCGTCAACGGCAAGACCCAGGACGCCGTCTACCGCGCGGTCGGCCGCGGAGGCGTCGTGCTGATCGCGGAGGGCCCCGCCTCCCGGACCAAGCGCATGCTCGAGGACGAGCGGCGCAAGGTGTCGCGGATCCTGCCGAACGTGCCCGTCACCTTCGTGCACGTCGGCTCCGACGCCGATGCGACTCCGCTGCACAAGGTGCCGAGCCGCCTCTCGAAGACGAAGAAGGTCCTCACCAAGGCCGAGGTCCTCGCGGTGAAGAACCGGCTCTCCTCGCTCAACACGTCGCTGCCCATCCCGAAGGGCGTCGACCCCTTCAAGGTGCGCCCTCAGCGATCGCGCTGACGCACGACGCGACAGGCCGGTCGGGATCTCTCCCGGCCGGCCTGCTTCGTCTGCGGCGCGAGTCAGTAGCGGACGAGAACCGTCCCGGCCACCTTGTCGTGGAAGCCGCGCTGGTCCGAGTCCCAGACGAGCGCCGGCACCAGCACGGCCAGCAGCACAGAGCGCACGATCGGGCGCCACACGCCGACCCAGCCCCCGCCGAGACGGATGACGCGCATCCCGAGCAGGCGGTGCCCGATGCTGCCGCCGATGGTGGGGATGAAGACGACCTGCAGCAGGACGAACAGCAGCAGGCTCGCCCAGCGGTCGTAGTCGAAGAACGCGAGCGACAGCAGAGCGGCGACGGCGAAGTCGACGGCCAGGGCGGCGATGCGGCGGCCGGACCGTCCGACCGAGAGGCGGCCCTCTCGGGGGAGGCCGAGACGCTCCCCCGGGTACGAGCTCGGGGCGGCGTCGGCGAAGGTCCTGCGGTCGGCGGCTGGCATCCTCCGATCCTATCCGCGGCGTCTCGGAGCGGACCGAGGAGCGGGTGGTCCGGCAGACGACGTGGAGCCCGACCCCGGACGGGCCCCGTAACATGTCGGAAACAACAGGGACACGGTGGGGAAACCCCCCGTCACTACCCTGGAACGGCTGCGCTCTGCAGCACCCCGTTACGCCATTGGAGACCTTTGCATGTTTAAAGATTCTTCCGAGGTGCTCTCGTTCATCAAGGACACGGACGTCAAGTTCCTCGACATCCGGTTCACCGATCTCCCCGGTGTCCAGCAGCACTTCAACATCCCCGCCTCGACTGTCGATGAGGAGTTCTTCTCCGTCGGTCAGCTCTTCGACGGGTCCTCGATCCGCGGATTCGCGAACATCCACGAATCGGACATGCAGCTGATCCCTGACGTGACCACCGCCTACGTGGACCCGTTCCGCGTCGAGCGCACGCTGATCCTCGTCTTCGACATCTACAACCCGCGCAACGGCGAGATCTACTCCAAGGACCCGCGTCAGGTCGCGAAGAAGGCCGAGAAGTACCTCGCGTCGACCGGCATCGCCGACACCGCGTTCTTCGCCCCCGAGGCGGAGTTCTACATCTTCGACGACGTCCGCTACGAGATCACGCAGAACTCCGCGTTCCACTCCGTCGACTCGGTCGAGGGCGCCTGGAACTCGGGACGCGTCGAGGAGGGCGGCAACCTCGGCAACAAGACGCCCTACAAGGGCGGCTACTTCCCGGTGAGCCCCGTCGACAAGCAGGCCGACCTGCGCGACGACATCTGCCTCAAGCTGATCGACGCCGGCCTCATCCTCGAGCGCTCGCACCACGAGGTGGGCACCGGCGGCCAGGCCGAGATCAACTACCGCTTCGACACGATGGTCCACGCGGCGGACGACATCCTGAAGTTCAAGTACATCGTCAAGAACACGGCCGAGCAGTGGGGCAAGACCGCCACGTTCATGCCGAAGCCGCTCTTCGGCGACAACGGCTCGGGCATGCACACCCACCAGTCGCTGTGGAACGACGGCACGCCGCTCTTCTACGACGAGAACGGCTACGGCGGTCTCTCGGACCTCGCGCGCTGGTACATCGGCGGCCTGCTCAAGCACGCCCCCGCCGTCCTCGCGTTCACGAACCCGACGGTCAACTCGTACCACCGCCTGATCCCGGGCTTCGAGGCGCCGGTCAACCTGGTCTACTCGGCCGGCAACCGCTCCGCGTCCATCCGCATCCCGATCACCGGCACGAACCCGAAGGCCAAGCGCATCGAGTTCCGTGCGCCCGACGCCTCCGGCAACCCGTACCTCGCGTTCGCCGCGCAGCTGATGGCGGGCCTCGACGGCATCAAGAACCGCATCGAGCCGCACGAGCCGGTCGACAAGGACCTCTACGAGCTGCCCCCCGAGGAGGCGAAGCTCATCCCGCAGGTCCCCGCGACCCTGGGCGAGGCTCTCGACGCCCTCGAGGCCGACCACGACTTCCTCCTCCAGGGCGGCGTGTTCACTCAGGAGCTCATCGACACCTGGATCGAGTACAAGCGCGAGAAGGAGATCAAGCCCCTCGCGCAGCGTCCTCACCCGTTCGAGTTCGAGCTGTACTACGGGGTCTGATCCCGCAGCACTGCCGAAGGGCCGTTCCTCCTCGGAGGGGCGGCCCTTCGCCGTCCCCGGCGTGCGGGCGTCAGCGGTAGGAGGGAGCGTCTCCCGCGGCCGGCCCGTAGAACAGGCGCTCGAAGACCGCGCGGCAGCGGCGGGTCACGCCGAGGTAGTCGTCCTCGAGCGCCGTCGCGGACCCGGCCGGGTACTCGAGCAGGCGCGCGACGCCCTCGAGCTGCCGGCGGTCGGTCGGGAGGACGTCGCTGGTGCGGTTGCCCCAGAGCGTGGTGCCCGAGCGGACACGGGACGCGAGGATCCACGCGGCACGCAGCCGCTCCGCGTCCTGCGGGCCGACCATGCCCTCCTCCTCCGCGACCGCGAGGGCGGTGAGGGTCGAGGTGGTCCGCAGCGCCGGGGTCCGCCGCGCGTGCTGCAGCTGGAGGAGCTGCACCAGCCACTCGACGTCGCTCAGCGATCCGCGGCCGAGCTTGAGGTGACGGCGGGGGTCGGCGCCCTGCGGCAGACGCTCGCTCTCGACCCGTGCCTTGATCCGCTTCACCTCGCGGATGTCGCGGTCGGAGACCGCTCCCGGGTAGCGGACCCCGTCAGCCAGCTCCTCGAAGTCCTCGATGAGCGCCTGATCCCCCGCCACTCCCCGCGCCCGGAGCAGCGCCTGCGCCTCCCAGGTCAGCGACCAGCGGGCGTAGTAGGCGCGGTAGGAGTCGAGGGAACGCACGAGGGGCCCGTTCTTGCCCTCGGGCCGCAGGTCGGCGTCGAGGTCGAGCGGCAGGCGGGAGTCCTCCGTGAGCCGGACCAGCTCGGCGACGACGAACTGCGAGTAGAGCTGGGCCTGGTGCGGCTCGGCGGTGCCGGGTCGCTGGACGTACATCACGTCGGCGTCGGAGCCGAAGCCCAGCTCCGCCCCTCCGTACCGGCCCATGCCGATGATCGCGAACTCCGCGTCGGCGCCGGGCCGGGTCGCACTGCCGCGCCGGATGGCGGAGAGCACGCCGCCCAGCAGTGCGCTGATGATGTCGGTGAGGCTGGTCGCGATCTCCTCGATCGAGCTGAGGCCGAGCACGCCACCCATGGCGGTCCGCAGCACCTCGCGCCGGCGCATCGAGCGGAGGACCGAGGCGACCGCGTCGGGCGTCTCGTGCCGGGCGAGCACGGCGCGCACCTCCTCGGCGAGCTGGGCGGCGCTGCGGGGGCGGAGGGCGTCGTCGTCCTCGAGCCAGGCCGCCGACTCCGGGATGCGGTCGAGCAGCTCGCCGACGAAGCGCGATCCGGAGAGCACCGTGGTGAGCCGCTTGGCGGCTCCGGACGAGTCGCGCAGCATCCGGAGGAACCAGGGCGTCCCGCCCAGTGCGTCGCTGAGGCGCCGGAACGCGAGCAGGCCGTAGTCCGGGTCCGGTCCGTCGGCGAACCACTGCAGCATCACCGGCACGAGGTGGCGCTGGATGCTCGCGCGGCGCGAGACGCCCGAGGTCATCGCGGCGATGTGGCCGAGCGCCCCGCGGGCGTCCGCGAAGCCGATGGCGGCGAGGCGCGCCTCCGCCTGGCCGGTGGACAGCTCGGCGCCGCCGTCGGAGAGCGCGGCGACCGCGGAGAGCAGCGGACGGTAGAACAGGCGCTCGTGCAGGCCCCGGACGCGGTGCTTGATCCCGTTCCAGACGCTCAGCAGCTCCTCCGCCGTGCGGGCGAGCCCGCTGGAGCGGGCGAGGGTCCGCAGCTCGTGCTCGTCCCGCGGCATCAGGTGCGTGCGTCGCAGGCGCCGCAGCTGGAGGCGGTGCTCGAGCAGCCGGAGTGCTCGGTAGTCCTGCGCGAACTCCTCCGCGGCGGAGCGGCCGATGTACCCGCGGTCGGCGAGGGCGCCCAGGGCGAGCAGAGTCCCGGGCATGCGGATCTCGTCGTCGGTCTGCCCGTGGACGAGCTGGAGCAGCTGCACCGTGAACTCGATGTCGCGCAGGCCGCCAGGCCCGAGCTTGATCTGGTAATGGACGTCGTTCTGCGGGATGTTCTCGGTGACCCGCTCCCGCATCCGCTGCACCGACTCGACGAAGTTCTCGCGGGAGGCGCTCGACCAGACCTTGGGCGCGACCGCGTCGACGTACGCCCGCCCCAGCTCCTGGTCGCCGGCGAGCGGACGCGCCTTGAGCAGCGCCTGGAACTCCCAGCTCTTCGCCCACCGGTCGTAGTAGGTGATGTGCGACTCGAGGGTGCGCACGAGCGCGCCCTGCTTGCCCTCCGGGCGCAGGTTCGGGTCGACCTCCCAGAGCTCCGGCTCCATCGCCAGCGCAGAGGTTCCGCGCATGAGGAGCACGGCGAGCCGGGTGGCGACGTCGATCGCACGGGCGTTCGTCAGCTCCTTCTCCGGGTCGCCCTCGGCGACGAAGATCACGTCGACGTCGCTGACGTAGTTGAGCTCGGACGCTCCCGCCTTGCCCATGCCGATGACGGCGAAGCGGGTGGCGGCGACCTCGTCGCGGCCGAAGCGACCCGGGCCCGTGCCCTCGACCAGCTCGGTCCGCGCCACGGCGAGGGACGCCTCCAGCGCGGCTCCGGCGAGGTCGGCCAGCGCCCTCGTCACCCGGTCGATCGCCGCGACGGGGTCGGCCTGGCTCAGGTCGTGGACGACGATCCTGGTGAGGAGGCGGCGGTACCGCACGCGCAGCGCCGTCCAGCCCGCTTCCTCCCGGAGCGACGAGAAGCCGTCGACGGCGCCGACCGACTCGAGCAGCTCGGCCTTCATCTCGGCGCGCCCGGGGAGCGTGCGCACCGGCTCGAGCACGCTGGCCAGCTCGTCGGGCCGGCGCTGGAGGAAGTCGGCGAGGCCGGAGGAGGCCCCCACCACCAGAAGCAGCCGGGTCAGGGCCTCGTCGTCGGCGAGGACCGCGTCCATGCTGTCGCGGTGCCGTCGCAGCAGGTCGATCAGAGCGAGCAGCGCCTCGTCCGGATCCGCCACCCGGGCGAAGGAGGGCAGCACCGACTCGAGCTGCCGCCCGGCCAGCTCCTCCGCCTCGGCCAGCCGCGCTCCGGTCTCGCCGAGCGCGGCGAAGCCGAGGCGTGCGACATCGCGGAGGGAGCGTTCGCGGGGCATGGCCGAGGCGTCAGAGCATCTCGAGGTTGCTGCGCAGCTCGTACGGCGTGACCTGGGCGCGGTACTCGGCCCAGTCCTTCCGCTTGTTGAGCAGCACGAAGTTGAACACCTGCTCGCCCAGCGTCTCGGCCACGAGCTCGGACTCCTCCATCAGCGAGATGGCGCGGTCGAGGCTGGCGGGCAAGGCGCCGTAGCCGAGCGCCCGGCGCTCCGCGTCCGAGAGGGCCCACACGTTGTCCTCGGCCTCGGCCGGGAGCTCGTAGCCCTCCTCGATGCCCTTCAGCCCGGCTGCCAGGAGCAGCGAGTACGCCAGGTAGGGGTTCGCCGCGGAGTCCAGCGCCCGGTACTCGATGCGCGAGGACTGCCCCTTGTTGGGCTTGTAGAGCGGGACGCGCACGAGGGCGGACCGGTTGTTGTGGCCCCACGAGACGTAGCTGGGCGCCTCGTCGCCGCCCCAGAGCCGCTTGTAGGAGTTGACGAACTGGTTCGTCACGGCGGTGATCTCGGGGGCGTGCTTGAGCAGGCCCGCGATGAACTGGCGGCCGAGCTTCGACAGCTGGTACTGGGCGCCCTGCTCGTAGAACACGTTCACGTCGCCCTCGAAGAGCGAGAGGTGGGTGTGCATGCCCGAGCCGGGGTGCCCGGAGAGCGGCTTCGGCATGAAGGTCGCATAGACGCCCTGCTCGATCGCCACCTCCTTGATCACGGTGCGGAAGGTCATGATGTTGTCGGCCGTCGTGAGCGCGTCCGCGTAGCGGAGGTCGATCTCGTTCTGGCCGGGGCCCGCCTCGTGGTGGCTGAACTCGACAGAGATGCCCAGATCCTCCAGCATGCGCACGGAGCGGCGGCGGAAGTCGTGCGCCGTGCCTCCGGGGACGTTGTCGAAGTACCCGGCGGAGTCGACCGGCTCCGGACCCTCGGCGCCGAAGGACGACGACTTGAGGAGGTAGAACTCGATCTCGGGGTGCGTGTAGAAGGTGAACCCGCGCTCGGCCGCCTTCGCCAGCGTGCGCTTGAGCACGTTGCGCGGGTCGGCGACGGCGGGCTGGCCGTCCGGCGTGGTGATGTCGCAGAACATCCGCGCCGTCGGGTCGATCTCTCCGCGCCACGGGAGGATCTGGAAGGTCGACGGGTCCGGATGCGCGAGGACGTCGGCCTCGAAGGAGCGGGTGAGGCCCTCGATGGCGGAGCCGTCGAAGCCGAGCCCCTCCGCGAACGCGCCCTCCACCTCGGCCGGCGCGATCGCGACCGACTTCAGCGTGCCGACGACGTCGGTGAACCAGAGGCGAACGAATTTGATCCCTCGCTCTTCAATGGTGCGAAGAACGAAGTCCCGTTGCTTGTCCATCCAGACCCCTCCTGTTTCGACCCTCAGGCTACTGCCTCCGACCGGGGCCCGCGGGGCGCCCGAGGCGCGCCGTAGACTGGCGCCCATGTCAGCGCAGCCCGTGAAACGCGTTCGAACCCGCCACTTCCAGAACGCGAAGGACTCCGGTGTCCGCATCACCGGGCTGACCAGCTACGACCAGCTGACGGCGAAGATCTTCGACGACGCCGGGATCGACTTCCTCCTCGTGGGCGACTCCGCCGGCAACACGGTGCTCGGGTACGACACCACTCTGCCCGTCACCGTCGACGAGCTCATCCCGCTGGCACGTGCCGTCGCCGGAGCCGTCGAGCGCGCCTTCGTCGTCGCCGACATGCCCTTCGGCTCCTACGAGTCGGGTGCCGACGACGCGCTGCACACGGCGTTCCGCTTCATGAAGGAGACGCACGCGCACGCGGTGAAGCTCGAGGGCGGAGTCCGCTCCGCCGAGCAGATCCGGCGCATCGTCGAGGCGGGCATCCCCGTGATGGCGCACATCGGCTTCACGCCGCAGAGCGAGCACGGGCTCGGCGGCCACATGGTCCAGGGGCGCGGCGAGGGCATCGAGCAGCTGCTCGCCGACGCGCGCGCCGTCCAGGAGGCCGGTGCGTTCGCCGTCGTCCTCGAGATGGTGCCCGCCGACGCGGCACGTCAGGTGACGGAGGAGCTGCGCATCCCCACGATCGGAGTCGGAGCGGGACCGCACGTCGACGGACAGCTGCTCGTGTGGACGGACTTCGCCGGATTCACCACCGGCCGCATCCCCCGCTTCGTGAAGCAGTACGCGGATCTGCGCGGCGTGCTCACCGGAGCGGTCACCGCGTTCCGGGACGACGTGGAGTCCGGCGCCTACCCCGGCGCCGAGCACAGCTACGAGTAACCGCGGTCAGCGGTCCTCGGCGGCGTCCTCCTCGGCCCACTTGCGGCTGTTCTCGTGCAGCCGCTCGAGGGCGTGCTCCGCCTCCTCGCGAGAGGAGAAGGGTCCCACCCGGTCGACGGAGGGGGACACGAATCCCTGCTCCACCGTGCCGGCCTTGAGGTTGTACCACCAGGAGTTCGCGTCGCCGTCAGCCATGCCGCGATCCTACGCCGCAGCCCGCGTCGGTCCGCACCCCCGCCCTTCGCTAGCATGGCCGCTATGACTGCTGCGGCGACCGCCATCGGAATCGACATCGGGGGAACGGGCATCAAGGGGGCCTCGGTGGACCTGGCCGCGGGCACTCTGCTCAGCGACCGGATGAAGCTCGCCACTCCCCCGGGCGGCACGCCGAAGGACATCGTCGCCACCGTCCAGCAGATCCTCGAGAAGATCCCGGACGTGCCCTCGGACACCCCGGTCGGCATCTGCTTCCCCGCCGTCGTCGTCCACGGACGGACGATGTCGGCGGCGAACGTGTCGGACGAGTGGATCGGCCTCGAGGCCGAGAAGCTGTTCGAGGACGCGATCGGCCGGAACATCTTCTTCGTCAACGACGCCGATGCGGCGGGCTACGCCGAGTCGCGCTTCGGAGCGGCGAAGGACAAGGAGGGCCTGGTCATCATGACCACCCTCGGCACCGGCATCGGGACGGCGCAGATCCACGACGGGATCCTCATCCCCAACGCTGAGCTCGGCCACCTCGAGATCCACGGCGGCGACTACGAGAAGAAGGCCTCGTTCGCCGCCAAGGAGCGCGACGACCTCGACTACAAGCACTGGGCGAAGCGCCTGCAGCGCTACTACTCCCACCTCGAGGCGCTGCTCTGGCCCGATCTCTTCATCGTCGGCGGCGGCATCTCCAAGCACCACGACGAGTTCCTCCCGCTGCTCGACCTGCGCACCCCGATCATCCCGGCGGCGCTCCGCAACAACGCCGGCATCCTCGGCGCGGCCGCGCTCGCAGGGCGGGGCTGAGTCTTTTTCCTCGCCGGTCCCCGCCCGCCGAGGCGCGGTCGGCCTCGGGAGGTGACGCGTTCCGGGGAGCGGGGTGCGGACGGCTACGGCGAAACGCTGGCACGCGTTTCGCCGGTTCGCCTGGTGCGTGGCGCCATGGCGGACGGACGTGATCAGGCTTTCAGGGTCCAGCGGTCGCGGTGAGCCAGGACGTGGGCGGGGGCACCTGGTCCTCGGCGGCGATCCGCAGCGGCGTCTCAGGACCGTCCTCCGGGATCGGCGCCTGCCGGACGTCGTGCTGCACCACTTCGTCCGCAGGAGGCAGCGCGAGAGATGGACCGCGCCAGTCCTGTCGAGTGGCGGCGCAAGGATGTATCGAGACCCGGGAACCGCCACGGCAGGCCGTCGCGCTGCCTGCGGGCGGGAGCGCGAGCTCGGCGACCGGCGGAGACGCGAGATGCCCCGCCGGGGCGGGGCATCTCGTGGCGAAGGGGTCGGCTGATACGCCGGGTTCTGTTCACGCCGCGCCTCTCGGCGGGCGCTGGACGGCCATCTCTCTCGGAGCCACGTCGCCGTGACCCTCCAGCGGTCTACCCGAGGACCCGACGAGCAGCCGCATCGTCCTCTGTCTGACCTTGCTCCGGGCGAGGTTTACCGAGCGGACCGGATCACTCCGGCCCCTGGTGGTCTCTTACACCACCGTTTCACCCTTACCGCCGGCCGGAGCCGACGGCGGTCTGTTCTCTGTGGCACTGTCTCGCGGGTCGCCCCGGGTGGGTGTTGCCCACCGCCCTGCTCTGCGGAGCCCGGACGTTCCTCGGCACCACGGCTCTCGCCGCGGTGACGCGACCGTCTTGCCGGCCCGTTCGCCCGTCCAGTGTACGGCTCAGGCGAGGGTGGACTCCTCGCCGCGCACCAGGATGCAGCCGCTGTCGGGGCAGAGGACGACCTCGTCGGGAGCGGAGGCGCGGATCCAGGAGAGGTCCGACTCGGTGAGGGCCACGCCGCTCCCCTCCGACACCTTCCCGCGGAGGAGGGCCGCGCCGACTCCGTAGCGGGCGCGCTGCTTCTCGTACAGCTCGACCAGGTCCTCCGGAAGGGTCGTCACCAGGTCCGCCCGGTCCCGGGCGAGCGCCTCCTGCTTGTCGCGGAGCTTCTCGGCCTGCGCGTCGCGCTCCTCGGCGAGGGTCCCGAGCGAGGCGACGACCTCGTCGCGCTCGGCCTGAGCCGCGGCGACCTCGGACTCGATGCCCTCGATCCGCTCCATCAGGGTCAGCTCGATGTCCTCGAGGTCTCCCCGCCGCTTCACGAGGGAGGTGATCTCGCTCTCGAGCGCGGCGATGTCCTTGGCCGCGGATGCGGTCTGCAGGCGGTCGCGATCGCGGGTGAGCCGCTTCTCGACCACGCCGACGTCGGACTCGATGCGCCCGAGCTCGGTGCGCACGTCCTCGAGGCGCCCTGTGCGCTCGGCGAGGGAGCGGCGGGTCTCGTTGTCGCGGGCCTGCATCGCCTGGATCCGCGCGATCTGCGGGAGCGTCGCGAGGGCGTGGCGCAGCTGCGCGCCCCTCGTGTCCAGACTCGCCAGAGTCAGGAGTTCGCGCTGGTGTGCGGGGCTGGCTTTCACGTGGCGGTCCTCGTTCCCGGCGCGCAGTACGGGCGCGCCGCGTCCATTCTCCCGTGCCCGCGGCGGGTCAGTGCACGATCGCGAAATCCCACGGGTCGGTGCGGGTCTCGCTCACCTCGACGGTGACCGTGGGCAGGGCCTCCCGCAGCGCGGTCGCGGCGACGTCGAGCCACAGCCACTCGCTCGCCCAGTGCGAGACGTCGATGAGGGCGGGGCCGGTGCCGTGCAGGGCCTTCTCGCGCGCCTCGGACGCCGGGTGGTGCCGGAGGTCGGCGGTGATGAAGACGTCGCTCGTGCGGACGGCGGGGGCGTCCAGGAGCGAGTCCCCCGCTCCCCCGCAGAGCGACACGCGGCGCACGGGCGTCTCGTAGGCGCCCGCGGCCCGCACTCCCCCTGCGGTGGCCGGCAGGAGCTCGGCCACGGCTCCGGCCAGGCGTCCGAGCGTCACCTCCTCGGGCAGGTCGCCCACTCGGCCGAGCCCGATCGACGGGTCGGCGCCCGGGACGAGCGGCGTCGTGCCGGTCAGGCCGAGGCGGGTCGCGATCACGTCCGAGACGCCGTCCGCGACGATGTCGGCGTTCGTGTGGGCCGAGATCAGTGCGCAGCCGCCCCGGATGAGGTCCGCGAGCAGGCGGCCCTTGTAGCCGTCCTCGGCGATCGAGGTGACGCCGCGCAGCAGAAGCGGGTGGTGCGCGACCAGGAGCTGGTATCCGCCGTCGACGGCCTCCGCGACGGTGTCGGAGACCACGTCGACCGTGAGCAGGATCCGCTCCACCGCGGCGTCGGGGTCGCCGGTGACCAGGCCGGGCGCGTCCCAGCTCTCGGCGGCCGCCTCCGGCCAGAGACGGTCGATGACGGCATGGACGTCGCGCAGTGAGGGCATGCGTCCAGGGTAGGGCCGCTCAGCGCGGGTGGTCGGTCTCCACGGCGCGGATCGCGGCGTCTGCGTCGGCCGCCGCGTCGAGGTCGGCTCGCGGGTGGTCGTCCGACTCCAGCAGGAGGAGGGTGATGCCGCCGTACTGCTCGATCTCGAGCAGGCCCGCGACTCCGGAGGCGGCGAGCACGTGGCCGCCGATCCCTCCGGTGGTGTCGACGACGTGCGTGTGCAGGCCGGCGACGCTGATCCCCTGGAACGGCTGCGGGCTGACGAGGCCCAGCAGCGTGCCCTCGACGCCGGTCAGCCGGACCTCGTGCTGGTCGCGCATCGCGTCCGCCAGGCGGCGGTAGGGCTCCGCCTGCGCGATCGGCCGGCGCAGGGTCGGCGTCTCCGCCTGCGCGCTCAGGCGGACGCCGACGAAGACGTCCGGACAGGGCACGAGCGAGCGCACTGAGGCCAGTCTGCCGAGCGGCGCGATCGGGAGCCGTCGCGGCGCACGGTCGGTGGTCCGTGCTTGCCTGGGGGCCATGAACGAGTACCTGCCCTGGGCCGTCGCGGCCGCCCTGCTCCTGGCCCTTCTCATCACGGTCGTCGCCGGCCGCCGACGGCGCACTGCGGCGAGAGCGGCGGCGGAGCAGGCCGCGGAGGAGGCCTCGGAGGAGCACCAGCGCACGATCGCCGAGCGCGAGCGGAGCCACGAGGCGGCGCTCAAGGCACTGACGCGCGCGCGCGACGCCGAGCGCGACCTCAGTCGGACCGAGCTCGAGACGGCGCAGGAGGAGGTCGAGCAGACCCGTGACGCGCTCGCCAGGACCTGGAGCAGCGAGGCCGTCTCGCACACCCTGATCCGGGAGGCGTGCGCCTCGGCGGGGCTGTCCGGCGTCCTCGCCACGAACGTCGTCTTCGTACCGGTCGAGGCGCGCACGACGCGCCGCTTCCTCGCGCAGATCGACCATCTGCTGCTCACCCGGCACGGCGCGCTCATCATCGAGGCCAAGTACTGGCAGGGGGTCGTCTTCGACGGCGTGCGACCCGGTACCGTCCACCCCTCCTACGGCGTCCTCCTCGACGAGGACGCCCTGCCCGAGGCCTTCGCGGTTCAGATCGCACCGGGGACGGTGTCGCGGTGGACGGTGCGCACGCATGTCGAGCAGCACGTCCCCGCCCGGCAGGTCCGGATCCAGGCCGCGAGGCTCAACGAGCACCTGGCCCTGAACGGTCTGCCCACGCCGTGGTTCGAGACGGCCGTGCTCTACAGCCACCCCGACGTCAGGACGTACGCGCCCGGATGGCAGGGCACGGGAGCGGCACAGACGAGGATCGTGACGGGAGTCGACGAGCTGACGGACGCTCTGGCCGATCTCGCACGGCGCCCGGGCACCACGATCGGGGAGGACGCCTGGGGCGAGCTCTCCGGATTCCTCGCCGGATGCGGCGGCCATGTGGAGCCGGTCGGGCCGCCCCGTGCGTGACCAGCAGGGGGACCCGGTGGCCGGACGGGCACGGTCCTGGCTGGACTGACCGGCCTGAGCCGGACAGGACGACGACGGACAGGACGGCGCCGGACCCTGTAGCGCCGTGAAAGACGAAGGTCCGCACTCCCGGAGGAGTGCGGACCTGTTCGGTGGATCCGAGGGGATTCGAACCCCTGACCCCCTGCATGCCATGCAGGTGCGCTACCAGCTGCGCCACGGACCCATGTTCTGTTCTGTCTTGCTTCGTGCTGTCCTGCGCTGTCTACGCCCGGCGGAAGCAACTCGAATAAACTACAACACGATTCGCGTGAAGTGAAATCGAGCGCTGTCGCCGGGCGTGTTCGTCAGTTCGAGGACGTCGACGAGTCGACGGCAACAGGCTGCTCGAGGGTGAACGGCACCGTCGGGCAGTCCTTCCAGAGGCGCTCGAGCGAGTAGTACATGCGGTCCTCCTCGTGGAAGACGTGCACGACGAGGTCGCCGAAGTCGAGGAGGATCCAGCGGCCCTCCGCACGGCCCTCGCGGCGCAGCAGCTTGGCGCCGGAGTCGTTCAAGCGGTCCTCCACCTCGTTCGCGATCGCGACCACGTTGCGCTCGGAGCGGCCGGTGGCGAGGAGGAAGATGTCGACCAGCGGCAGCGGCCCCGAGACGTCGAGGGCGACGAGGTCCTCACCGCCCTTGGAGTCGGCGGCGGTGGCCGCGAGCTGGAGCAGGGCGCGGGCGGAATCGGTCGCAGTCATGAAGCCTTCAGTGTCGGTGGTGGAGATCAGAAGATGTTGAGCACGAAGCCGCCGATGAACAGCGCGATCGCGCCGACCAGCAGGACGGCCGCGGTGATCGCGAGGACCACCGGGACGCTCACGCCGGCGCGCTTCTGCGGCGCGATCATCGAAGTGCCGGCGGCGTGGGTGGAGACGGCGCTGGACGCCCGGACCGGCTCGGACTCGCCGGCGGGCTGCTCGCGGTCGATGCGGTCGACGTAGCGGTCCACATCGGGCGAGTCGTAGAGGTTCGGGTGCTGGCCCGTGGAGCCGAGGCTGCGCGGGAGGTCGAACGAGCCGGTGACGAGGATCTCCCCCGTGTCCGTGCCGACGGTCGCGCCGGGACCCGTGGTCGGCAGGATCAGCGCGTTGGTGGTGGTGACGGCACCGGTGGCGGCGACTCCGCTCGCGATGAGGGAGTCGAACGAGGCGTCCACCTCCTCCTTCGACTTGCTGTCGAGCTCCTCGGTGATGGCGAGGTGCTCGATCGGCGGCTCGAAGCTCCCGGTGATCTCGGTGGCCTTCTCGTCGGCGATGTCGAGGGATCCGCCCACCGACGCGAAGAGCGCCGTGTTCAGGTGCGGCTGCTCGGGCTGCTCGCCGGCCGTCGGCTGCTCGTCGTCCGCGTCCCGCTCGTCGGAGGCGTCCGCGGACGGCGTCTCGTCGTCGGAGGAGGAGCTCTCGATCTCGGCCTCGTGCACCTCGGCCGCGTCGGCCTCGTCGGCGTCCGCGGTCGCGTCGGTGGCGGACTCGTCCGCTTCCTGCTCGGACGCCTCGGGTGCGTCCTCGGTGACGACGTCCTCGTCGCCCTCCGGCTCCTGCTCCGCTGCACCCTCGGGCACCGGCTCCGCGTCGCGGGACTCGTCGGCCGCCTCGATCACGGGGACCGCCCCGGTCGGCGGGAGCGCCGAGGCACGCTCGAGGGCGCCCTCGACGTCGTCGGAGCGCTCGTCGTCCGACCGCTCCTCGTCGGCGGGCGGCTCCGCCTCCGGGGCGGCGGCGACCTTCTCCGCCTGCTGCTGCGCCAGCAGTGCGCGCAGCTCCCGACGGGTCAGCTGGCGGCCCGTGGCGTTCTCGGTGGCGACGATCTCCATCGAGGAGGTCCGCAGGTCGGGCTCGCTCGCGGGGCTCGGCTCGACCGGGGTGATCCGCAGGGCCTGGGTGGGGGTCAGCACCGGCATGTCGCCGGCGGTGGTGGCGGTCGCGGTGGCAGCTCGGCGGGACGTCGTCGGGACGGCGGCGGTCGTGGCCGCACCGGCCTCGCGCCTCTCGCGCTCGCGGATCTCGCGCCGGGTGAGCGGCTTCTCCTCGGGCTGAACTGTCATGACGTGCTCCGATACAGGTGGTGCTTCGAGATGTACTGGACGACACCGTCGGGAACCAGGTACCAGACCGGATGACCCCGGTTGACGCGGCTCCGACAGTCGGTCGAGGAGATCGCCAGTGCCGGAATCTCCAACAAGGATACGTCCTGGGCCGGCAATCCCGAAACGTTGAGGACGTGCCCCGGCCGGCTGACGGCGACGAAGTGGGCCAGCTCCCACAGCTCGTCGTAGTCCTTCCAGCTCAGGATCTGAGCGACCGCGTCCGCGCCGGTGATGAAGAACAGCTCGGCGTCGGGGTGCGCGGCGTGGATGTCGCGCAGGGTGTCGATCGTGTAGGTCGTGCCGATCCGGTCCACGTCGACGCGGCTGACGGTGAAGCGCGGGTTCGACGCCGTCGCGATCACCGTCATCAGGTACCGGTGCTCTGCGGAGGTCACCGTCTTCTTGTGCCACGGCTGGCCGGTGGGCACGAAGACGACCTCGTCCAGGTCGAACGACTGGGCCACCTCGGAGGCGGCGACCAGGTGACCGTGGTGGATCGGGTCGAAGGTGCCGCCCATCACGCCGATGCGCGGACGCCGCGGGCCTCCGCTCGCGGCGGACGTCACGATCGCTGGGCTCCCCGCCTAGTGTCCGTGACCGTGCTGGTCGTGGGAGCCGGCGCCGGTCTTGTGCGAGTGGCGGTTCGCCACGTCGCGGTAGCTCCAGGTGACGAAGCCGAGGGCCGTGAAGGCGACGGCGGCGATCAGGCCGAAGACGATCGGGGGGAACGGCAGCTCCGTGTGGGCCGCTGCTTCGGCGAGGACGGTCGTCGCGAGGGACATGCAGTGCTCCTTGGAGGTCGTGGTCGCCCCGGCGGGGCTCCGACGAGTCTACCCGGACGCCGCTCGACGCCGGATCGCCGGTCCGGGCGCTAGGCGCGGACCTGTCCCGCGCCGCGCAGCAGCCACTTCGTGCTGGTCAGCTCGGGAAGACCCATGGGGCCCCGAGCGTGCAGCTTCTGCGTCGAGATGCCGACCTCGGCGCCGAACCCGAACTCCCCGCCGTCGGTGAAGCGGGTGGAGGCGTTGACCATCACGACCGCGGAGTCGACCTCGGCGAGGAAGCGCTCGGCGCTCCGGAGGTCGTTCGTCACGATCGACTCGGTGTGGTGGGTGGAGTACCGGTCGATGTGGGCCATCGCGGCGTCGAGGTCGTCGACGATCGCGACGGCGACGTCGAGCGAGTAGTACTCCGCGGACCAGTCCTCGTCGGTGGCGGGCACCGCGTCGGGCCAGAGCGCCGCGACGCGCTCGTCGCCGTGCACGGTCACTCCCGCTTCCGCGAGCCGGCCGAGGACGGGCGGGAGGAGGCGCTCGGCGGCGTCGCGGTGGACGAGGAGGGTCTCGAGGGCGTTGCAGGTGCTCGGGCGCTGCACCTTGGCGTTGTGGACGATGTCCACGGCCCACTGCTCGTCGGCACTGGCGTCGAGGAAGACGTGGACGACTCCGGCGCCCGTCTCGATCACGGGGACCGTCGACTCCGTCACGACTGACTCGATGAGGCCCGCGCTCCCCCGCGGCACCAGGACGTCGACGTAGCCGCGCGCTCGCATGAGGGCCTTCGCGCCCTCGCGGCCGTGGTCGTCGACCGTCTGCACCAGCTCGGCGGGCAGGCCCACGGCGGCGACGGCCTCCTGCAGCAGCTCCACCAGGACGCGGTTCGTGTTCTCCGCGGCCGTGCCTCCGCGCAGGATCACGGCGTTCCCGCTCTTGAGGGCGAGCGCTGCGATGTCGATGGTGACGTTCGGGCGCGCCTCGTAGATCGCTCCGACCACGCCGAACGGGACCCGCACCTGGGTGAGGGAGGCGCCGTTGGGCAGGTTCGATCCCCGCACCGTCTGCCCGACCGGATCGGTGAGCCCGACGACCGCGACGACGGCGTCGGCGAGGGACCCCAGGCGCGCCGCATCGAGGCGGAGGCGGTCCTGCAGGCCCGCGCTCATCCCGCTCTCGCGACCCCGCTGGAGGTCGAGCTCGTTCGCCGGGACGACGCGCTCGGCGCTCGAGCGCACCGCGTCGGCGATGGCGAGCAGAGCCCGGTTCTTGAGGTCGGTGGTCGCACTGCGGAGGGAGCGCGACGCGACGCGGGAGGCGGCGAACCGCTCGGTCAGCGCACTGCTGTCGGGGGTCGTCTGCGGCATCCGGCCAGTGTAGAGGCAGACGACCCCGGCGGCGGGAGTCAGCTCTCCTCGACGGCCTCCGTGCCGTCGCCCTCGTCGGCGACGCGCCAGACGCCGCCCTGGCGCTCGCGCTCGAGCTCCGCGCGGGCCTCGGCCTTGGCGTCCATCCGCTCGAAGTAGTCCTCGCGACGCTCGTTGCGCGTCTTGCGCCGGTTGTCCTCGAGGCGGAGGTCCGTTCCGCGGGGCGCGGTGATGAGCTCGGCCGTCGAGGTGAGGGTCGGCTCCCAGTCGAAGACGACGCCGTCGCCGGGGCCGATGACGACGGTGGAGCCGGCGACCGCTCCGGCCGAGAAGAGGCCGTTCTCGACTCCGAGCTTGGCCAGGCGGTCGGCGAGGAAGCCGACGGCCTCGTCGTTCGTGAAGTCGGTCTGCGCCACCCAGCGCACGGGCTTGGTGCCCAGGACCCGGTAGACGTTGCCGTACGAGCCGCCCTCGACGCGGATCTCGAAGTCCTTCTCGTCCACGGCGCGGGGGCGGATGGTGATGCGCTCCACCCGCGGCACAGCGGCGAGCTCGAGGCGGTGCTTCTCGACGATCTCGGCGAGGGCGAACGTCAGCTGGCGGAGTCCCGAGTGGCTGACCGTCGAGATCTCGAAGACGCGGTAGCCGCGGCCCTCGAGGTCGGCCCGGACGAAGTCGGCCAGCTCCTGGGCCTCGGGCACGTCGACCTTGTTGAGCGCGATCAGCTGCGGGCGCTCGATCAGCGGCACCTGTCCGTCGCCGACGGGGTACGCCGCCAGCTCCCCGAGGATGATGTCGAGGTCGGTCAGCGGGTCGCGGCCGGGCTCGAGCGTGGCGCAGTCGAGCACGTGGACGAGCGCGGTGCAGCGCTCGACGTGGCGGAGGAACTCCAGGCCCAGGCCCTTGCCCTCGCTCGCACCCTCGATGAGACCGGGCACGTCGGCGACGGTGAACCGCGACTCCCCCGCCTGCACGACGCCGAGGTTGGGCGCGAGGGTCGTGAACGGGTAGTCCGCGATCTTCGGCTTGGCCGCTGAGATCGCCGCGACGAGGCTCGACTTGCCCGCCGAGGGGAACCCGACGAGCGCGACGTCCGCGACGGTCTTCAGCTCGAGGACGACGTCGCCCTCCCAGCCCGGCGTGCCGAGCAGCGCGAAGCCGGGCGCCTTGCGCTTCGTGGTGGCGAGCGAGGCGTTGCCGAGGCCGCCCTGCCCGCCCGGAGCGATGACGAACCGGAGGCCGGGCTCGTCCATGTCGATCAGCTGGTCGCCGTCCGGCGACTTGACGACCGTGCCGACCGGGACGGGGAGCTCCATGAGCTCGCCGTTCCCGCCCGCGCGGTGGTCGCCCATGCCGGGACCGCCGTTCTCGGAGCTGCGGTGCGGGTGGCGGTGGTAGGCGAGCAGCGTCGTCGTCTGCGGGTCGGCGACGAGGACGATGTCGCCCCCGTGCCCGCCGTTGCCGCCGTCGGGGCCGGCGAGCGGCTTGAACTTCTCGCGACGGACGGAGACGCAGCCGTTGCCGCCGTGGCCGGCACGCAGATGCAGCGTGACGTTGTCGACGAAGGTGACCATGGTGTGAATCCGTCCGTGAGTGCGTGCGGCGCCGGGATGCCGGCGCCGGGGGGCTGTGCCCCGGTAAACGCGCAAGGGGCGAGCCGAAGCCCGCCCCTTGCGTCCTGTGCCTGTGCGGCCGAGGAGGTCGACCCTACTGGGCGGCCGCCACGATGTTGACGACCTTGCGGCCGCCCTTGCTGCCGAACTCGACAGCGCCCGCCGAGAGGGCGAACAGGGTGTCGTCGCCACCGCGTCCGACGTTCGCGCCGGGGTGGAAGTGGGTGCCGCGCTGGCGGACGATGATCTCGCCCGCGTTCACGACCTGGCCGCCGAAGCGCTTGACGCCGAGACGCTGCGCGTTCGAGTCGCGACCGTTGCGAGTGGAGCTCGCGCCCTTCTTGTGTGCCATTTCTCATCTCCTCGAGACCGGGGGGCCGCAGCCCCGTGCTGTTGCCCTGCAGGGCGATGGCTCGCTCCGCAGGTCAGCTCAATTCCTTTGCAGGACTACTTGATGCCAGTGACCTTGACGCGCGTGAGGTCCTGACGGTGCCCCTGGCGCTTCTTGTAACCGGTCTTGTTCTTGAACTTCTGGATGATGATCTTCGGACCACGGAGGTCCTCGAGCACCTCGGCGGTGACGGTGACGCCCGCGAGGGTCGCCGCGTCCGAGGTGATCGACTCACCGTCGACGAGCAGCACGGCAGGAAGCTGCACGGTGCCGTTCTCGTCGGCCTTGACACGGTCCATCGTCACGATGGTGCCGACCTCGACCTTCTCCTGCCGACCGCCGGCGCGCACAACTGCGTAAACCACTTCTCGTACCTGTTTCTCGTCTGGACGGAGCGGAGGCCTCGTCCGGGGCTTGTAGGGACGGGGCTGAGCCCCGGTCTTCCGGTTCGTACCCGTCTCCTCACGACACGAGGGAACCGGCACCGCGGCCCGCGCCCCGTGAGGGGCGGAGCGACAACGGAAATCTGCGTGAGCACATGGATCGCGCCACACCAACGGTCAAGAGTACGGGATCCGCGCTCCACGGTCAAACGCACACGACTGCGAAGCCGTGTCCGCCCGACCGGCGACCCCGTCACGATAGTCGAGGAGGAGGCGCGAGGACGGACGGCGCGCCGCCTACGATCGGGGAATGGCCATCCTCGTCGACGCCGCGCGCTGGCCGGCGCACGGCCGACTGTGGGCGCACCTCGTGAGCGACGTCTCGCTCGAGGAGCTCCACGACTTCGCGCGCCGCCTCGGCGTGCCCGAGCGCGGCTTCGACCTGGACCACTACGACGTGCCCGAGGAGCGGATCGACGAGCTCGTCGCCGCGGGCGCGGTCCCCGTCGGCGCGCGGGAGCTGGTCGAGCGGCTGAGGCGGAGCGGGCTCCGCGTCCGCGGGCGCGACCGGGACGCCGAGAGGGCCCGGCGCCGGCTCTCGCCGGGCACCGGGCCCTCCTGACACCGGGTCGCGCTACTGGTCGGCGCGGCGCGGGGTCTGCTCGGGGATGACCGCGACTCCGGTGAGCGCGGCCGTCGTGACGCGGCGGCTCTTCGCACGGCCCTGGCCGGGCTGCTTCGGGGCCGGCAGAGCGTCGAGCACGGAGTCGAGGAGGTGCTCGGCGACCTCGCTGCGGACGCGGCGCGGAGGCGCGACCGGCGCGATCGGGATGTCGAGGATCGGCGCGGCAGCGGCCGGCTCGATCTCCTTCTCGACCGGGGTCTCGACGGGAGCCGACTCGACGGCCGCCGTCTCGGCGGCCTCCTGGCGCGGCTCGCGGTCGCGGCTGCGACGACGGCGCTCGCCCCGGGCGGGACGCTCGCCGCGACGGCTCGGCTCGGACGGCTGCTCCTCGGGTGCCGTGGCGGACTCCTCCGGCGCCATGGCCTCGACGGTCTCGGCGGCGTCCTCGACCAGCGCGGCCGCCTCCTCCGCCGCCTGGCGCACGGCCTGGGGGTGGATGGTGCTGGCGGCGATCTGCGCGAGCGCGTTCTTCGCGTCGTCCGTGATGGCGTGGGTGCTGACCGGCTTGGTCGCCGGCGCGCCCTGCCCGTTCTGCCCGCCGTTCGAGCGCCCGGAGGCGGCGGGCTGCTGCTCGCCGCCCTTGCCCCGGCGGCGCTGCTCCTGCTGCGGAGCGGCGGTCGACCGGTGCTTGAGCACGGGGTCGTGGTGGACGATGACGCCGCGTCCGGCGCAGATCTCGCAGTTCTCGCTGAAGGTCTCGAGCAGGCCCAGGCCCAGCTTCTTGCGGGTCATCTGCACGAGGCCGAGCGAGGTGACCTCGGCGACCTGGTGCTTCGTCCGGTCGCGGCTCAGGCACTCGACCAGGCGGCGGAGCACGAGGTCGCGGTTGGACTCGAGCACCATGTCGATGAAGTCGACGACGATGATGCCGCCGATGTCGCGCAGGCGCAGCTGGCGGACGATCTCCTCGGCCGCCTCCAGGTTGTTCTTCGTGACCGTCTCCTCGAGGTTCCCGCCCGAGCCGACGAACTTGCCGGTGTTGACGTCGACCACCGTCATCGCCTCGGTGCGGTCGATCACGAGCGAGCCGCCGCTGGGCAGCCAGACCTTGCGCTCCAGCGCCTTCTCGATCTGCTCCGTGATGCGGAACTCGTCGAACGCGTCCTTCTCACCCGTGTAGACCTCGACGCGCTCGAGCAGATCGGGTGCGACCTGGCTGAGGTAGAGCTCGATGGTCTCGCGGGCGTCGTCGCCGGCGATGACCATCTTCTCGAAGTCCTCGTTGAAGACGTCGCGGACGATCTTGATCAGCAGGTCCGGCTCGCTGTGCAGGAGAGCGGGAGCCTGCCCGGTCGCGGCCTTCGCGCTGAGAGCCGTCCACTGCGCGGTCAGGCGCTCGACGTCGACGGTCAGCTGCTCCTCCGTGGCGCCCTCGGCCGCGGTCCGGACGATGACGCCCACGTTCTCGGGCAGCACCTCCTTGAGGATCTTCTTCAGGCGGGCGCGCTCGGTGTCCGGGAGCTTCCGCGAGATGCCGTTCATCGAGCCGTTGGGCACGTAGACGAGGTAGCGGCCGGGGAGCGAGATCTGGCTCGTGAGACGGGCGCCCTTGTGGCCGACGGGGTCCTTCGTGACCTGGACGAGGACCCGGTCGCCGGGCTTGAGCGCGAGCTCGATCCGGCGGGGGCCGCCGGCGTTGTTCGCGGCGTCCCAGTCGACCTCGCCGGAGTAGAGCACTGCGTTGCGCCCGCGTCCGATGTCGACGAAGGCGGCCTCCATGCTCGGGAGGACGTTCTGCACGCGGCCGAGGTAGACGTTGCCGATGAGCGACGCCTCCTGCGAGCGGGCGACGTAGTGCTCGGCGAGGACGCCGTCCTCGAGCACGCCGATGCGGATGCTGTCCTCCTTGGAGCGGACGACCATGACGCGGTCGACGGCCTCCCGGCGGGCGAGGAACTCCGACTCGGTGACGACCGTGCGGCGCCGGCCGGCGTCGCGGCCGTCGCGGCGGCGCTGCTTCTTGGCCTCGAGGCGGGTCGAGCCCTTGATGCGCTGCGGCTCGGTGATGAGCTCGGGCTCGCGGGCCTCGCGCTGCTCGCGCGGCTGGCGGACCCGGACGACGGTGTTCTCGGGGTCGTCGGAGCCGGACCTCTCGCTCTCGCCGCTGCGGCGGCGCGAGCGGCGGCGGACGGAGCCCTGCTCCTCGGCCGGGCTCTCGCGCTCCTCCTGGACGCCCAGCGGCGCACCGCGGGGAGGCAGCGGAGCCAGCTCGACGTAGTCGGGCAGGACCGGCGCCTGGAACAGCAGCGACGGGCTCGGCAGTGCGGGCCGTCGCGGCTCCTCCTGGTCGGCGCCCGGGGTCTGCGGCAGGGCGTTGAAGAACACCGCGCCCGTCGACGTCGACGGCTCGGCCGCCTCCGCGGCGCTCCCGGTCTCGGGCAGCTCGATGCCCTCGGCTCCGGTCTGGTCGGTCTCGTTGCTGTCGATGATCGTCTCCCCTGTCGCTGGCGCGCTCGACTCGGTCCGCCGGCTCGCCCGGCGGCCACCGAAGAGGCGGCTGATCTTCCTGGCCCCGCTGCGGGGCTCGTCGCGGTCCGGATCGGATCCGCTCGTACTGTTGTCTTCCACCATTCCTGGTGCACTCCTCGGCCGGGTCGTCCGCCGCGTCGTCTTCCCGGATGCTTCTCTCGTGCGAGGGGCCTCGGCCCGCCGCGAATCCTTCCGCTCCCCCGGTCCCGTCGCGCTCGTGGCGCGGGACTCCGGTTGCAGCTGCACTCTCGGAACTGACTATCCGACACGCGCTCCTCCGCGGTGCGACCTGCGGTCGACTCCCGGCGGAGCGGAGATCCGGCGCGTCCATTCGCGGAACGCTGTCGATCTCCTGTGGCCCGGTGCTCGCCCGGTAAACCTTCTTCGCGTCGATGCGGGGTCCCCCGGACCGACGGCTCCGATTATCGCACGCATTCCCAGAGGCGCCGATCCGGCGCGTGCCATAATCCCCCGGTGTCCAGCGATCCCGGGGTGCGCGACGCCCCCACCCAGCAGCGCCCCGTCCTCTTCGCCGTCCTGCTGATCGTCCTCGGCGTGATCGGCTGGACCGCCGCCTTCGCCCTCACGAACGACAAGTTCGCCGCTCTCGAGAACCCGGATGCGGGCCTCGGCTGCGACTTCAGCCTGCTCGTGCAGTGCAGTGCGAATCTGAACTCGGTGCAGGGCGCGGTCTTCGGCTTCCCGAACCCTCTCATCGGCCTGGCGGCCTGGATCGCGCCGATCGTGGTGGGGCTGGGCCTGCTCGCGGGCGCCCGGTTCGACCGGTGGTTCTGGGCGGCCTTCAACGTCGGCTTCCTGCTGGCCCTGGTGTTCGTGGGCTGGCTCATCGCGACGAGCGTCTTCGCGCTCGGAACGCTCTGCCCCTGGTGCATGCTCACCTGGGCCGTCGTCATCCCGGGCTTCTGGCTGGTGACGCTCCGCAACCTCCGTGAGGGCGAGTTCCCCGTCCCCGCCGGGGTGCGCCGCTTCGCCGGTGCCGCCTACGGCTGGGTCCCGTTCATCACGCTGCTCTGCTACCTGCTGATCGCGGTGATCGCGCAGGTGAGGCTGAACGTGCTCGCCTACCTCTGACGGACGTCGTCAGAGGCAGGCGGCCGAGCGGCTCAGGCGAACCAGAGGCCGAGCTCGCGCGCGGCCGACTCCTCGGAGTCGGACCCGTGCACGAGGTTCTGCTGGACCTTGAGGCCCCAGTCGCGGCCGAGGTCGCCGCGGATGGTGCCGGGAGCGGCCGTGGTCGGGTCGGTGGTGCCGGCGAGGGCGCGGAAGCCCTCGATCACACGGTCGCCCGCGATGCGCAGGGCGACGATCGGGCCGCTCTCCATGAACTCGACGAGCGGCTCGTAGAAGGGCTTGCCCTCGTGCTCGGCGTAGTGGGCGGCGAGCAGCTCGCGGTCGGCCTCGACGAGCTTCACGTCGACGAGGGAGTAGCCCTTCGCCTCGATGCGGCGGAGGATCTCGCCGGTGAGGTTGCGGGCGACGCCGTCGGGCTTGACGAGGACGAGGGTCTCCTGAGTGGCCATGGTTCAGCGGTCTCCTTCGGTGGGGTCGGTGGGCTCCGCCGCCCGGCGCGTCTGAGCGTCGAGGCGGGTGCCGGTCACCATGCAGTACGTCCACAGCGCCACGAAGGCGGCGCCGATCACGTACATGATCGGGACCAGCAGGCCCGAGGCCACGATAACGAACTGGAGCACCCAGCCGATGCGGAAGCCGACCGGCCGGTTCAGCAGGCCCAGAGTGGCGACGAGCGCGAGGCAGACCACCGCTCCCCCGACCAGCACGATCACGGGGTCGGCCGCCTTCAGCCCGAAGGCCACCAGGGTGGCGAGGAAGACGATGACCGCCTCGAAGCCGAGCACGATCGAGCCGAGGCTCTCCCGGACGGTCCGCGAGCGCCGCGGGCGCCCGGCCCTCACGCGCCCAGCCAGTTCTCGTCGCGGGCCGCGGTGATCGTGCGGCCGACGAGGGTGATCGAGCCCGTGACGAGCAGGGCGCCCTTGTCGGTGCGCGCCGCGAGGACGCGACCGGCCGTGAGAGCACCCAGCGGGTCGTCGGCGACGCGGACCGCCTCCTCCGGGAACACGGTGCGGGCGAGCGCGGCGAGCTCCTCGGCGGGCATCGCCCGATCGCTCGGCGCCGTGGTCACGATCAGCTCGTCCACCACGGGGCGGAGCTCCCGGAGGATCCCCTCGGCGTCCTTCTCGGCCAGCACGCCGAGGACGGCCGTCACGCGGTCGAAGTCGAAGTAGCGGCCGAGAGCGGCGGCGAGGGAGGCGGCACCGTGCGGGTTGTGCGCCGCGTCGACGACGGTGCGCGGAGCGAGTCCGACGAGCTGCAGGCGGCCCGGGGAGGTCGCGGCGGCGAAGCCCTCGTCGAGGACGTCGCCGGTGAGCTCCTGCGTCCCGCCTCCCAGGAACGTCTCGACCGCGGCGACGGCCACGGCGGCGTTCTCGGCCTGGTGGTCGCCGAAGAACGGCAGCAGCAGCTGCTCGTACGTGGTGACGAGTCCCCGGACGGTGACGACCTGGCCGCCGACGGCGACGGTCGTCGACTCGACGTCGAACTCCGCCCCCTCGACGACGATCGTCGACTCGGTGGCCTCGGCCGCGTGCCGCAGCACCGCCTCCGCCTCCGGGACCTGCCTCGCGGAGACCACCGAGGCGAGCGGCTTGACGATGCCCGACTTGGTGCGCGCGATCTCCTCGATCGTCGAGCCGAGGCGGTCGGTGTGGTCGAGGGCGATCGGCGTGAAGACGGCGACCTGCGCGTCGGCGACGTTCGTCGAGTCCCACTCGCCGCCCATCCCCACCTCGACGACGGCCACATCGACCGGCGCGTCGGCGAAGGCCGCGTAGGCCAGGACGGTGATCGCCTCGAAGAAGGACAGCGGCGCCTCGCCCTGCTCGGCCAGCTCGGCGTCGGTCATCCGCAGGTACGGCTCGACGTCCTGCCAGTTGTCGGCGAGGCTCCGGTCCGAGATCGGCTCTCCGTCGATGACGATGCGCTCGTTGAAGCGCTCGAGGTGCGGACTGGTGAACAGGCCCACCCGCAGCCCGTGGGCGCGCAGCAGGCTCTCGATCATCCGGCTGGTCGAGGTCTTGCCGTTGGTTCCGGCGATCTGGATCACCGGGTAGGCGCGCTGCGGGTCGCCGAGGATCTCGACGGCGCGCCGGGTCGGAGCGAGGCGCGGGCGGACGCTCGCCTCGCCCAGGCGCTCCAGCAGCGCGGCGTAGACGGCGTCGGCGGCCGCGCGGTCGGCGTCGTCCGGCTCGAACGGATCAGACATCGGCGGCCTCGACCTTCTCGACGCGGATGATGGCGGTGCCCGCGGGGCCGAAGGCGATCGCGCCCTCGCCGCCCTCGAGAGCCGTGGTGAGCGGAGTGAACGCGCATCCGGTCGCGAGGGTCTCCTCCGCGATCCAGAGCGCGTGCGGCTCGAGCGCCTGCAGGCTCGGCTCGTCGAGCACGACCTCCAGGACGATCCGGTCGCTGACCTCGAACCCGGCCTCCTTGCGGGCGTCCTGCACCGCGCGGATGAGGTCGCGGGCGAGCCCCTCCGCTTCGAGCTCGGGGGTGGTCGCCGTGTCGAGGAGCACGAAGCCCCCGCGCGGGAGCAGGGCGATGGCGCGGTCGTCGCCGGCCGAGCCGCCGACCTCGAGCGTGAGCTCGTACTCGCCCTCGACCAGCTCGACGCCGCCGGCGGTGACGACACCGTCCGTCTCGCTCCAGTCGCCGGCCTTGGCGGCCCTGATCACGGTCTGCACGCCCTTGCCGAGCCGGGGCCCGGCGGCGCGCGCGTTGACCGCGAGACGGGAGGTGACGCCGTAGTCGGCGGCGCTGGAGTCGACCAGCGGCACCAGCGACACCTCCTTCACGTTCAGCTCGTCGCGGAGGATCGCCTCGAACGGCGCGAGCTCGGCGGCGTCCGCGACCACCACGGTCAGGCGCGCGAGCGGCAGGCGGACGCGGAGCCCGGCCTGCTTGCGGAGGGAGAGCGCGCTGGACGAGATGCCGCGGACCGCGTCCATCGCGTGCACGAGCGCCGGGTCGGCGGGGAACTCGTCCGCCTCCGGCCAGTCGGTGAGGTGGACGCTGCGGCCGCCGGTCAGGCCCTGCCAGATCTGCTCCGTGACGAGAGGCAGGAGCGGGGCGGCGACGCGGCACACGGTCTCGAGGACCGTGTAGAGCGTGTCGAACGCCTCCGATCCGCGGCCGTCCTCGTCGACGCCCTGCCAGAAGCGGTCGCGGGAGCGGCGCACGTACCAGTTCGTGAGCACGTCGCTGAAGTCGCGGAGCGCGGCGGCCGCGAGCGTGGAGTCCAGCGCCTCGAGCCGGCCGGTCACGGTCTGGACCAGATCGCGGGTCTTGGCCAGCAGGTAGCGGTCGAGGACGTCCTCGGAGCCGGTGCGCCTGGTCGCCTCGTAGCCGCCGCCCGCCGAGGCGTTGGCGTAGAGGGAGAAGAAGTACCAGGTGCTCCACAGCGGCAGCAGCACCTGGCGGACGCCCTCGCGGATGCCCTCCTCCGTCACGACGAGGTTGCCGCCCCGGAGGACCGGGCTCGACATCAGGAACCAGCGCATGGCGTCGGAGCCGTCGCGGTCGAAGACCTCGGCCACGTCCGGGTAGTTGCGCAGCGACTTGGACATCTTCTGCCCGTCGTTGCCCAGCACGATGCCGTGGCTGACCACGTTGCGGAACGCCGGGCGGTCGAAGAGCGCGGTGGAGAGCACGTGCAGCGTGTAGAACCAGCCGCGCGTCTGCCCGATGTACTCGACGATGAAGTCCGCCGGGTTGTGGGTGTCGAACCAGTCGGCGTTCTCGAACGGGTAGTGCACCTGGGCGAAGGGCATCGATCCGGAGTCGAACCAGACGTCGAGGACGTCGCTGATCCGGCGCATCGTCGAGCGCCCGGTCGGGTCGTCGGGGTTCGGGCGGGTCAGCTCGTCGATGAACGGCCGGTGCAGGTCGTCCGGGCGCACGCCGAAGTCGCGCTCCAGCTCGTCCAGCGAGCCGTAGACGTCGATCCGCGGGTACTCCGGGTCGTCGCTCTTCCACACCGGGATCGGCGAGCCGAAGTAGCGGTTGCGGCTGATGGACCAGTCGCGCGCGCCCGAGAGCCACTTGCCGAATTGGCCGTCCTTGACGTTCTCGGGGACCCAGGTGATCTCCTGGTTGAGCTCCTCCATGCGGTCGCGGATCGCGGTGACGCGGACGAACCAGCTCGAGACCGCCTTGTAGATCAGCGGATTGCGGCAGCGCCAGCAGTGCGGGTACGAGTGCTCGTAGCTCGCCTGGCGGAGCAGCCGGTGGCCCGCGCGCAGGAGCTGCGTGAGGGGCTTGTTCGCGTCGAAGACCTGGAGGCCGGCGACCTCGCTGATCTGCGGCAGGAAGCGGCCGCCGTCGTCGACCGAGATGATGACGGGGATGCCCGCCGCCTCGCAGACCTTCTGGTCGTCCTCGCCGTAGGCGGGCGCCTGGTGCACGATGCCGGTGCCCTCGCTGGTGGTCACGTAGTCGGCGACGAGGATGCGCCACGCGTTCTGCGTGCCCCAGGCCTCGGTGTCCGCGTAGTGGTCCCAGAGGCGGTCGTAGCTGATCCCCTCGAGCTCGGAGCCGCGGTGGGTGCGCGAGACGGCGGCCAGGGCCGACTCCGCGTCCGGATAGCCGAGGTCCTTCGCGTAGGCGCCGACCTGGTCGATGGCGAGCAGGTACTCGGCCGAGAGCTCGCGCTCCTCGGGCTCGCCCCTGCCGTCGGCCGCGCCGTTCGGGCCGGCGGGGACGACCGCGTACTCGATGTCGGGCCCGACGGCGAGCGCGAGGTTCGTCGGCAGCGTCCACGGCGTCGTCGTCCACGCGAGAGCGCGGACCGCCGTCAGCTGGAGCGCCTCAGCCGTCTCGCCGACCAGCGGGAAGGTGACGGTGACCGTCTGGTCCTGGCGCATCTTGTAGACGTCGTCGTCCATCCGCAGCTCGTGGTTCGAGAGCGGCGTCTGGTCGCGCCAGCAGTACGGCAGCACGCGGTGGCCCTCGTAGGCGAGGCCCTTGTCGTAGAGCTGCTTGAACGCCCAGATCACCGACTCCATGAAGGTGGGGTCGAGCGTCTTGTAGTCGTCGTCGAAGTCGACCCAGCGCGCCTGGCGGGTGACGTAGTCCTGCCACTCCCCGGTGTAGCGCAGCACCGACTCCTTCGCGGCGGCGTTGAAGGCCGCGACGCCCATCTCCTCGATCTGGGACTTGTCGGTGATGCCGAGCTGCCGCTCCGCCTCGAGCTCGGCGGGCAGGCCGTGGGTGTCCCAGCCGAAGCGGCGGTGCACCTGCCGTCCGCGCATGGTCTCGAAGCGGGGGAAGACGTCCTTGGCGTAGCCGGTGAGGAGGTGCCCGTAGTGCGGCAGGCCGTTGGCGAACGGCGGGCCGTCGTAGAAGACCCACTCCGGCGCTCCCTCGCGCTGCCGGATCGACTCCTGGAAGGTGTCGTCCGCCTTCCAGTACGCGAGCACGCGCTCCTCGATCTCGGGGAAGCGCGGCGACGGGGACACGCCCCGGCCGAACGCGGAGCCCTCGGCGGGCTCGGCTCCGTGCGGGGTGGGCGGGGTCAGGGGGTAGGTCACGTGCGGTCTCCTGGCAGTGCTGCTGGTCTGCACGAGGACGGCCCGCCCGGATCTCAGACCCCGGGCCGGGTCGCGGTACCACCTCGCTTGGACCGGTCGGCCGGTCGCTCCCGGAGGAGTGCCCGCTGACGCGTTCCCACTCGATCGGCTGTCACGGGCCGCACCCGTCCGGGTCTACTGGGCGCAGGCCGGAGCCGGCGCCGTTCTTCCGGAGACTCACCGGTGATGGCCGGGTCGAAGTCGTCCGGCGCTATCCTAGCGCGTCGGGGGAAGCGGAGCAGGAGCGGGTCATGGTGCGAGGAGTGCAGCGCGGACGGCCCCGTGCGTCGTCGCGCTCCATGCTCGAGGACGCCGCTCTGGACCTCTTCGTCGAGCAGAGCTACGCGGGCACGACGATCGAGCAGATCGCCCAGCGCGCGGGCGTCTCGCGCAACACCTTCTTCAACTACTTCGAGTCCAAGAGCGACGTCTTCTGGGTCCTGGTCGACGACCGGCTGGCAGAGCTCCCGGAGGCGCTGGCCGAGACGGCGGCAGAGGCGCCGGTGATGGACGCGCTCGGCGACGCGCTGCTCGCGATCGGCTCCGGCTTCGGACCTGCGACGGTGCCGTGGGTGCTCACCCAGTCCGACATGATCGGCAGCGTCCACGAGCTGCAGGCGTCGGCGCTCGGCCGCCTCGCCCGGCAGGCGGCCGTGATCGCCCGCTTCGTGGAGGAGCGGAGCGCGCGCCCGCTGCCCTCGCACCTCTCGCGCGCCATCGCCTACGCGAGCGTCGGAGCCGCGGTGGCGGCCGTGCAGGCCTGGGCCGCGGCGGGCCCCACCCGCGGCGAGCTCGTGCCCTACCTCGACGAGGCGCTCGCGCCCGTCCGCGCCGGCTTCGCCCCCGTGGTCGACTGACCCGGCTCCCGCCGCTCCGGTAGAATCGTCGCGGCCGGCGGGCGACTCGCCCCGGAGCCCCCATCCAGGCACCATCACCACCGACACGGTGCCGCCCATAGCGAACCGGAGCATCATGACCCTCGCCGACCGCCTCCCCGCGAAGCCCGCCCTCGAGGGCCTGGAGGGCACGTGGGGCCTCCGCTGGCAGACCGACGGGACCTACCGGTTCGACCGCACCGGCCTCACCCGCGCCGACGTCTACTCGATCGACACCCCGCCGCCCACCGCGTCCGGGTCGCTGCACATCGGGCACGTCTTCTCCTACACGCACACCGACGTCGTCGCGCGGTTCCAGCGGATGCGCGGCAAGAGCGTCTTCTACCCGATGGGCTGGGACGACAACGGCCTGCCCACCGAGCGCCGCGTGCAGAACTACTACGGTGTGCGCTGCGACCCGACGCTCCCCTACGAGCCCGGCTTCACGCCTCCGTTCGAGGGCGGCGACAACAAGAGCAGCAAGGCCGCCGACCAGAAGCCGATCTCGCGCCGCAACTTCGTCGAGCTGTGCGAGCGCCTCACCGTCGAGGACGAGAAGCAGTTCGAGGACGTCTGGCGCGCCCTCGGCCTGTCCGTCGACTGGTCGCAGAGCTACCGGACCATCGGCGACGAGTCGCAGGCCGCCTCGCAGCGCGCCTTCCTCCGCAACCTCGCCCGCGGCGAGGCCTACCAGGCGCAGGCCCCGACGCTCTGGGACATCACCTTCCGGACCGCCGTCGCCCAGGCGGAGCTCGAGGACAAGGACCAGCCCGGCGCCTACCACCGCCTCGGCTTCCACCGCGAGGGCGGCGAGGACGTCTTCATCGAAACGACCCGTCCCGAGCTGCTGCCGGCCTGCGTCGCCCTCGTCGCGCACCCCGACGACGAGCGCTACCAGCCGCTGTTCGGCACCACCGTGCGCACGCCGCTCTTCGACGTCGAGGTCCCGGTGCTCGCGCACCACCTCGCGCAGAAGGACAAGGGCTCGGGCATCGCGATGATCTGCACCTTCGGCGACATCACGGACGTGGTCTGGTGGCGCGAGCTCGACCTGCCCAACCGCGCGATCATCGGCTTCGACGGCCGCCTGATCTCGGAGGCTCCCGCCGCGATCACGAGCGACGCGGGCCGCGCCGCCTACGAGCAGCTCGCCGGCAAGACCGTCTTCTCCGCCAAGCAGGCCGTCGTGGCGCTGCTGAAGGAGTCCGGCGAGATGGTCGGCGACCCGCGCCCCATCACGCACCAGGTCAAGTTCTTCGAGAAGGGCGACAAGCCGCTCGAGATCGTGTCGACCCGCCAGTGGTACATCGGCAACGGCGCTCGCGACGCGGTGCTCAAGGAGCGCCTGCTGGAGCTCGGCCGCGACGTGCGCTTCGTGCCGGAGTTCATGCGCGTCCGCTACGAGAACTGGGTGAACGGCCTCTCCGGCGACTGGCTGATCTCGCGCCAGCGCTTCTTCGGCGTGCCGATCCCGGTGTGGTACCCGCTCGACGGCGACGGCAACCCCGTCTTCGACTCCCCGATCGTGCCGGACGAGGCGGCGCTGCCGGTGGATCCCTCCAGCGACTCGGCCCCCGGTTACACGGAGGACCAGCGCGGAGCGGCGGGCGGCTTCCAGGGCGAGCTCGACGTGATGGACACCTGGGCGACCTCCTCGCTGACCCCGCAGCTCGCGGGCGGCTGGGAGCGGGACGACGAGCTCTGGCAGCTGGTCGCTCCCTACGACCTGCGCCCGCAGGGCCAGGACATCATCCGCACCTGGCTCTTCTCGACCCTCCTGCGCTCGCAGCTCGAGGACGGCCGCGCCCCGTGGAGCACGGCGACCGTCTCCGGCTTCATCGTCGACCCCGACCGCAAGAAGATGTCGAAGTCGAAGGGCAACGTGGTCACTCCCGCCGCGATGCTCGAGCAGCACGGCTCGGACGCGGTCCGCTACTGGGCCGCCTCCTCGCGCCTGGGCACCGACGCGGCCTTCGACCCGCAGAACCCGACGCAGATCAAGATCGGCCGCCGACTGGCGATCAAGATCCTCAACGCGGCGAAGTTCATCCACGGGTTCCCTCTCGCCGAGGGCGCCGAGGTCACCGACCCTCTCGACCTCAGCATGCTGGCCACCCTCGACACCGTGGTCGCCGACGCGACGACGGCGCTCGAGAACTACGACCACGCCCGCGCCCTCGAGACGACGGAGGCGTTCTTCTGGACGTTCTGCGACGACTACCTGGAGCTGGTGAAGGAGCGCGCGTACAGCGAGGACGGCGCGTCCGCCGCGGCCGCCCTGCACCGGGCGCTCGACGTCCTCCAGCGCCTGTTCGCGCCGTTCCTGCCGTTCGCGACGGAGGAGACCTGGTCGTGGTCGCACGACGACTCGGTGCACCTGCGCCCCTGGCCGGCCGTCGAGGGACTGGGCGGCGACCCCGCCGTCCTGGCCGCGGCGAGCTCGGTCCTCACGGCCATCCGGCGCGCGAAGACCGATGCGAAGGCCTCGCAGAAGACGCCGGCCCGCTCCGCCCTGGTGACGGCGCCCGCCGAGCTCGTCGCGTCTCTTCGACTCGCCGCGGGAGACCTCGCGGCCGTCGGCAGGATCGCGACGCTCGACTTCGCCGAGGGCGACGCCCTCGCGGTCGGCATCGAGCTCGAGACCGAGGCGTAGCGCCGCTCCCGGGAGGCGGGAATGGTCCCGCCTCCCTCCCCACCGTCGAGAGGACCCCTCCCATGCAGCTCGGAACCCGCTGGTCGGTCGGCCAGGTGCCGCCGCAGACCCTCCCCGAGATCGTCGTCACCGCCGTCGGCGACGTCGAGGGCGAGCTCGCCGCGGCCGGCACGGCGACCGCCGACTGGCGCTGGACGCTCACCTGGCTCGAGGGCAGGCCCGTCCTCGAACTCGACGACGGCACGACGATCACCTACCGTCCTGACGAGGACGCCGCCTACATCACGCAGCCGCAGGGCCGCGTGGAGGGCGAGGACGACGACGACTGGGGCTGACGCCCCTTCGCGGCGCGGTCGTCGAGCCCGGTGAGCGCGCGCGTCCTGCGATCCTGAGTCGGAGCCCTCTCCCCCCGCTCGCGCTCTAGGCTCGCAGGATGAGCGCTCCCGATCCCGTCGCCGTCCTGCTCGAGCCGAGCGGACTCCCCCACGGGCTCCCCGACTTCGCCGCCGTCGACCCCGAGGCCTACCGCCCGGCGTTCCTCGAGGCCCTCCGCCGGCACCGCGCCGAGATCGACGCGATCGCCGGCGCCTCCGAGCCGCCGACCGTCGAGAACACCCTCGTCGCCCTCGAGCGGGCGGGCCGCGAGCTGCGCCGGGTGAGCGCCGTCTTCTTCACCGTCGCCGCCTCCGACCGCACTCCGCTCACCGACGCTCTGGAGGCCGAGCTCGCTCCGCTGCTCTCGGCCCATAGCGATGCGATCAGCCTCGACCCGCGCCTGTTCGCCCGTCTCCGCGCTCTCGCCGAGCAGTCGACGGAGCTCGACCTCGACGCCGAGACGGCCTACCTCCTCGAGCGGAGGATCACCGGGTTCGAGCGCTCCGGTGCGCTCCTCGACGATGCGGGGAAGGCACGGCTCGGCGAGCTGAACGAGCAGCTCTCGACCCTGACCACGCGCTTCGAGAAGGACCTGCTCGCCGAGTCGAACGACCGGGCGGTCCTCCTCGACGACATCGTCGGCCTCGACGGGCTCGACGAGTCCGACGTCTCGGCCGCCGCGCGCGCCGCCGCCGACCGCGGCGTCGACGGCTGGCTGATCACCCTGCCCCTCTACTCCGGCCACCCCTGGCTCGCGCGTCTGCGCGACCGCGGCGTCCGCGAGCGCGTCCTGCGCGCCTCTGTCGGCCGCGGTGCGGAGGGCGGGCCGCACGACACCACCGGGACCCTGCAGCAGATCGTCGCGCTGCGGGCCGAGCGCGCAGCTCTGCTGGGCGCGGCCTCGCATGCCGAGTTCGTGATCTCGGGCCAGACCGCGGGCTCGGCGGAGCGCGTCCTGTCGCTGCTGCGCGAGCTCGCCGCTCCCGCCGCCCGGAACGCGGGGATCGAACTCGAGCGGATGCAGGCCTCCGCCGACGCCGAGCAGGACGCCGCCGGAGCGCCGCGCTTCACTATCGAGGCGTGGGATCGCGCCTACTACGAGGAGCGCGTGCGGTCGGAGAGCTACTCCGTCGACTCCAGCGCACTGCGTCCCTTCTTCGAGCTCGAGCGGGTGCTCCGGCACGGCGTGTTCGTCGCCGCCACCGGTCTCTACGGCGTCCGCTTCTCGGAGCGGAGCGACCTGGCCGGCTACAGCGAGCACGTCCGCGTGTTCGAGGTGCACGAGGAGGACGGGACGCCGCTGGGCCTGTTCCTGCTCGATTCCTTCACCCGCGACTCGAAACGCGGCGGGGCGTGGATGAACTCCCTCTCCAGCCGCACGTCGCTGCTCGGTGACTCCGCCGTCGTCGTGAACAACCTGAACCTGTCGGCTCCGGGCCCGGGCGAGCCCGCCCTTCTCAGCCTCGACGAGGTGGAGACGCTGTTCCACGAGTTCGGGCACGCCCTGCACGGCCTGTTCGCGAGCACGCGGTACCCGCGCTTCGCCGGAACCGCGGTGTTCCGGGACTTCGTCGAGTTCCCGAGCCAGGTGAACGAGACGTGGGTGCGCCGCCCCGGGCTCCTCGCCGAGTACGCCCGCCACGTCGAGACCGGAGAGGCCCTGCCCGCGGGGACCGTCGAGCGCCTAGAGGCGTCCGCGCTGTGGGGCGAGGGCTTCGCGACGAGCGAGTACCTGGCGTCCGCCCTGCTCGACCTCGCCTGGCACTCCCTGCCGGCCCCGGTCGAGCCGCGCGACGCGGCCGCCTTCGAGCGCGACGTGCTCGACGGCGCGGGCCTCCTCCTTCCCGCCGTGCCGCCCCGCTACCGCAGCACGTACTTCGCGCACGTCTTCTCCGGCGGCTACTCCGCGGGCTACTACTCCTACATCTGGAGCGAGATCCTCGACGCGGACACGGTCGAGTGGTTCGAGGAGAACGGCGGCCTCGACCGCTCGGCGGGCGAGCGCTTCCGCCGCGGGGTGCTCGAGCTCGGCGGCTCCCGCGATCCGCTCGACGCGTACCGCGCGTTCCGCGGGCGGGATGCGCGGACCGAGCCGCTGCTCGCGCGCCGCGGCCTCCTCTAGCGGCGCCGGGGGACGAGCCAGGCGAGGAGGACGAGTCCCACGACCAGGCCCCAGAACGCCGATCCGATCCCCGCGATGGTCGTGCCGGAGGCGGTGACCAGGAGCGTCGCCGCCGCCGGCAGCCGCAGCCGCGCGTCCTCCACAGCGGCCTGCACCGCCGACACGAACACCCCCAGCAGCGCCAGACCGGCGACCGCCTCGATCAGCAGCGGGCTCGCGGAGGACACCAGCGCGGCGGCCGCTCCGGCGAACACGCCGAGCACGAGGTAGGAGGCGCCCGCCGAGACCGAGGCGACCCAGCGCTGCTCCGGCCGCGGCGAGGCCTCGGGACCCGCGGTCAGCGCGGCGCTGAGCGCGGCGTAGTTGATCGGCACGCCGCCGAAGATCGCCGAGACCCCGGAGAGAGCACCGGTCGAGACGATCCCGGGACGCGAGTGGGCCGCGAAGCCGAAGCTCGTCAGCACCGCGATGCCCGGGATGTTCTGCCCGGCCATGGTGACCACGTAGAGCGGCAGGCCGATCCCGACCATCGCTCCGATCTCGAACACCGGAGCGACGAACTGCGGCACGGGGAGCAGCGGCGCACCGGCGAGTGCCGCGCCGTCCGTCACGATCAGCAGCACGATCGCCAGGGCGATCGCGGCCGGCACCGCCCAGCGGGGCAGGAGCCGCAGGAGCAGCAGCCAGAGCAGGATCACCGGCAGCGCGAGCGCGGGGATCTCGACCGCCGCGCGCACCGGCGCCAGGACGAGCGGGAACAGGATGCCCGCGAGCATGGCGTTCGCGAGCGGCCGCGGGATGCGCGCGACGAGCCTCCCGAGCGCCGGCCACAGCCCGGTGACCACCAGCAGAGCGGAGGCGACCAGGAACGCTCCGACCGCGCGGTCGAAGCCGCCGGGGAGCGTCGCGGTCGCGGCCAGCAGGGCGGCGCCCGGCGTGCTCCAGGCGAAGGTCATCGGCACGCGGTAGCGGATGCTCAGCGCGATGCACAGGACTCCCTGCAGCACGCAGACGGCGAGGAGGCCCGAGGCTGCCTGCACGTCGGTGGCGCCCACCGCGACCACCCCGGCGAGCACGATCGCGAACGAGCTCGAGAAGCCGGTCAGGGCGGCGACGATCCCGGCGAGCAGCGGCTGGACGATGGCGGAGCCTCCCGGAGGATCGACCGGCACCGAGGCGACCGGACGCGCCGTCGGCGCGCTCCGCCAGGTTAGGGAAGCAGGAGCGCCTCGCCCGACGATCCGCCGGGCCAATCGCGGTGAACTGGCAGAGCGGGGCGGGGAGCGACTAGGCGCTCTTCTCCTGGCGACGGGGAGCGTGGGGCACGATCGTCGGGGCCGCGTTGTCGAGCACCGCGGCGCGGGTGACGACGACGCGCGCCACCTCGTCCGAGGAGGGCACCTCGAACATGATCGGGCCGAGCACCTCCTCGAGGATCGCGCGCAGTCCGCGGGCCCCGGTCTGGCGGAGGACCGCCAGGTCCGCGATGGCCTCGAGAGCGCCCCGGTCGAACTCGAGCTCGACGCCGTCGATCTCGAACATCCGCTGGTACTGCTTCACGAGCGCGTTGCGCGGCTCGGTGAGGATCTGCATGAGCGCGACCTGGTCGAGCTGCGTGACCGTCGTGACGACGGGGAGGCGCCCGATGAACTCGGGGATCAGCCCGAACTTGTGCAGGTCCTCCGGGAGGACCTCGCTGAAGATGTTGATCTCGTCTTCCTTGTTGTGCAGCGGGGCGCCGAAGCCGATGCCTCGCTTGCCCGCCCGCGACGAGATGATGTCCTCGAGCCCGGCGAAGGCGCCGGCGACGATGAAGAGGACGTTCGTCGTGTCGATCTGGATGAACTCCTGGTGCGGGTGCTTCCGCCCGCCCTGCGGGGGCACGGAGGCGACGGTGCCCTCGAGGATCTTGAGCAGTGCCTGCTGCACTCCCTCGCCCGAGACGTCGCGCGTGATCGAGGGGTTCTCGGCCTTCCGCGCGATCTTGTCGACCTCGTCGATGTAGATGATGCCGGTCTCGGCACGCTTGACGTCGTAGTCGGCGGCCTGGATGAGCTTGAGGAGGATGTTCTCGACGTCCTCGCCGACGTAGCCCGCCTCGGTGAGGGCCGTGGCGTCCGCGACGGCGAAGGGCACGTTGAGGCGCTTCGCGAGGGTCTGGGCGAGGTAGGTCTTCCCGCAGCCCGTGGGGCCGATGAGCAGGATGTTGCTCTTGGCGATCTCGACCTCGTCGTGGATCGCGTCGGCGGCGGTGATGGTGTTGCGGGCCCGCACGCGCTTGTAGTGGTTGTACACGGCGACGGCGAGGGCCTTCTTGGCCTGCTCCTGCCCGATCACGTACTCCTCGAGGAAGCCGAAGATCTCCTTCGGCTTCGGGAGGTCGAACTCGTGGCTCGTCTCCTCGCTCGACTCGGAGAGGCGCTCCTCGATGATCTCGTTGCAGAGCTCGACGCACTCGTCGCAGATGTAGACGCCCGGTCCCGCGATGAGCTGCTGGACCTGCTTCTGGCTCTTGCCGCAGAAGGAGCACTTCAGCAGGTCGGCGCTTTCGCCAATACGTGCCACGGGGATGCCCCACTTCCTTGTCGTGCGTCTGTCGTGCGTCGGTCGGTCGTGCAACGGAGCCCGGAGCTCCGGCCGGTGCGAGCGGGACGAGCCCCCTGACACTGATCCGAGCCTAGCCGCTGAGCCGCGAGGGCTCGGCAGGCGGGCCGGATTCGCCGTGCCTTGCGCCTCGTGTGGCGCTTTGCTACGGCGACGGAGGACGCAGAGAGGGGCCGGGCGGCGGATCGCTCCGCCACCCGGCCCCTCCTGGACGCCCTACGCCGTGAGAGCCGGGAGGCTCTTGCGGCTGGTGAGCACCTGGTCGATCAGCCCGTACTCGAGCGCGTCGCTCGCGCCGAGGATCTTGTCGCGGTCGATGTCCTTCTTGACCTGCTCGATCGAGCGGTTCGAGTGGTGCGACAGCGTCTCCTCGAGCCACTCGCGCATGCGCATGATCTCGGCGGCCTGGATCTCGATGTCCGAGGCCTGGCCCCCGCCCTGCTGCACGGCGGGCTGGTGGATGAGGATGCGCGCGTTCGGCAGCGCGAGGCGCTTGCCGGGCGTTCCCGCGGCGGTGAGCACGGCGGCGGCCGAGGCGGCCTGGCCGAGCACGACCGTCTGGATGTGCGGGCGGATGTACTGCATCGTGTCGTAGATCGCCGTCATCGCGGTGAAGGATCCACCGGGCGAGTTGATGTACATGACGATGTCGCGGTCCGGGTCCTGGCTCTCGAGCACGAGGAGCTGGGCCATGATGTCGTCCGCGGAGGCGTCGTCGACCTGGACGCCGAGGAAGATGATGCGGTCCTCGAAGAGCTTGGCGTACGGGTCCTGGCGCTTGTAGCCGTAGGCCGTGCGCTCCTCGAACGTGGGGAGGATGTAGCGCGAGGACGGTGCGGCTCCGGAGCCGAACGCCGTTCCGCCGAAGGTGGGTGTGGTCATTGTCTGTTCCTGATCTCTCGGCGCGTTCGCTGGACTACTCGTCGATGGCGGTTCCGCCACCGCCGGCCACGTCGGTCGCCGACGAGCGGATGTGGTCGACGAAGCCGTAGGCGAGGGCCTCCTCGGCGCTGAACCAGCGGTCGCGGTCGCCGTCCTCGTTGACCTGCTCGACGGTCTTGCCGGTCGCCTTGGCGGTGATCTCGGCGAGGCGCTTCTTCATGTCGAGGATGAGCTGCGCCTGGGTCTGGATGTCGGAGGCCGTGCCGCCGAAGCCGCCGTGCGGCTGGTGGAGGAGCACCCGCGCGTTCGGGGTGATGTAGCGCTTGCCCTGGGTTCCGGCGGTGAGGAGCAGCTGGCCCATGGAGGCCGCCATCCCGATGCCCACGGTCACGATGTCGTTCGGGACGAACTGCATCGTGTCGTAGATCGCCATGCCCGCGGTGATGGAGCCGCCGGGCGAGTTGATGTAGAGGTAGATGTCCCGCTCGGAGTCCTCGGCTGCCAGGAGCAGGAGCTTCGCGGCGATCTCGTTCGCGTTCTCGTCGCGCACCTCGGAACCGAGCCAGATGATCCGGTCCTTGAGCAGGCGGTCGAAAACACTGTTGGGCATAACCATGTCGGCCATGTATTGCTCCGTTTCAGTTGTCGCTTCGGAGGCGAATCTATCGGACGCCGCCAGGCCGATCCGGCCGTGTTCGCCCGGGGCGGAGCGGGAGTCGCCCGTGTTCGCCCGGGGCGGACCGGAGCCCCGCAACGAGAGGAGCCGCCCTCCGACGGATCGGGGGGCGGCTCCTGACGTGCTCGCGGGGACTACTCCGCGGCCGGGGTCTCCTCGGCGGGAGCGGCGGCCTTCTTCTTGGCCGGCGCGCGCTTCTTCTTGGGGGCCGGGGCGGGCTCCTCCTCGGCGGCGGGCTCCTCGGCGACGGGCTCGGCGGGGACCTCGGCGTCGGCGGCGGCCTGAGCCTCCTCCGCGACCTCGGTCTCGTCCGAGGCGACGGCCTCGTCGGAGGCCTCGACGGCCTCGTCGTCACCGGGGACCGCGGTGAACGCGGTCAGGTCGACGGCGTTGCCCTCGGTGTCGGTGACCTTCGCCTTGCCGAGGACGATCGCGAGCGCCTTGTTGCGGGCGACCTCGCCGACCATCTGGCCGATCTGGTTGTTCTCGGACAGGATCTTGATGAACTCGTTCGGCTCCATGCCGTACTGCGCCGCACCCTGGATGAGGTACTGCGTGAGCTCGTCCTGGCTGACCTGGACCTTCTCCTGCTCGACGACGTGGTCGAGGAGGATCTGCGTCTTGAAGGTCTTCTCGCTGGCCTCCTTGACCTCGGCGCGGTGCTCGTCGTCCTCGAGGCGGTTCTCGCCCTCGAGGTGGCGGTGCACCTCGTCCTCGACGAGACCGGCGGGCACGGGGACCTCGACGAGGGCGAGCAGCGCCTCGACGAGCTTCTCGCGGGCCTCGCCGCCCTGGCCGAAGGTCTTCTGCTGAGCGGCCTGCTCCTTGAGCGACTCGCGCAGCTCGGCGATGGTGTCGAACTCGCTGGCGATCTGCGCGAAGTCGTCGTCGGCCTCGGGGAGCTCGCGCTCCTTGACGGCGGTGAGCGCGACGGCGATCTCGGCCTGCTCGCCGGCGTGGTCGCCGCCGAGCAGCGGAGCGGTGAACGTGGTGCTCTCGCCCGCGGTGAGCGAGTCGAGCGCCTCGTCGATGCCCTCGATCAGCTCGCCCGAGCCCAGCTCGTAGGAGATGGCGTTGGCGGTGTCGACCTCGACGCCGTCGATGGAGGCGACCAGGTCGATCTGCGCGAAGTCGCCGGTCTTCGCCGGGCGGTCCACGGTGACCAGGGTGCCGAAGCGGCTGCGGAGCTTGTCCAGCTCGGCGTCGACGTCGGCGTCGGTGACCTCGGCCGCCTCGACGGTGAGCTCGATGCCGTCGTAGTCCGGGACGGTGATCTCAGGGCGCACGTCGACCTCGATGGCGAGCTCGAGGTCGCCGGTGAAGTCCTTGTCGCTCGGCCAGGCGACGATGTCGGCCTGCGGGCGGCCCAGGGGGCGGACCTCGGTCTCGCGGACGGCCTCGCGGTAGAAGCCGTCGAGGCCCTCGTTGACCGCGTGCTCGAGCACCGCGGCCTTGCCGACGCGCTGGTCGACGATGGCGGGCGGGACCTTGCCCTTGCGGAAGCCGGGGACGTTGATCTGCTCGGCGATGTGGCCGTAGGCGTGCGTGATGCTGGGGCCGAGCTCGTCCGGGGTGACCGAAATCGCGAGCTTCACGCGGGTCGGGCTCAGCTGTTCTACCGTGGTCTTCACGTGAGGGGATCTCCTGTGCTGGTTGGTGTCGGCGCCGGATGACGGTCGTCACGGGTCGATGTCGTCACGATGAGTACTCGTGGTCGGGGCGACAGGATTCGAACCTGCGACCTCCCGCTCCCAAAGCGGGCGCTCTAGCCAAGCTGAGCTACGCCCCGGATGCGCGGGCCTGGGCACCGTGCGTGAGACTCTCGTCGAGCCGTCCCCGCACGTGCGCTTGCGCGACACGCCGAAATGGCCTTCGCAAGTGTACTGCACCGCGGCAGCGGCGACCGGAACCGCGCGGCGGAGGACGACCGGGGTGTCCACGGTGCACGCGCGATGTACTACGCTGTCCTGGTGCCCGGTCGAGAGACCCGGTCGCACCGGTTCGCGGACGTCAGACCAGCGATTCGGGGCTGTAGCTTAGTGGTAAAGCCTCTGTCTTCCAAACAGATGATGCGAGTTCGATTCTCGTCAGCCCCTCTCCTCTCGAAGAGCCCCGGACGTCCGGGGCTCTTCGTCGTTCCGAGGCGTTCCGGGCGTGCTCAGCCGACCGCGCCGCGGTGCTCCTCCGTCAGGGCGAGGTACGAGGCGGCGTTCCGGCGGATGCCCTCGCGCTCCTCCTCCGTCAGCTCCCGCCGGACCCTCCCGGGGACGCCCGCCACCAGCGAGCCCGGTGGGACGACCGTCCCCTCGAGGACGACGGCGCCTGCGGCGACCAGCGAGCCGGTGCCGATGACGGCCCCGTTCAGGACGGTCGCGCTCATGCCGACCAGCACGTCGTCCTCGAGGGTGCAGCCGTGCAGCACGGCGTTGTGCCCGACCGAGACTCCGGCGCCGATGACCGCGTCGTAGTCGGCGTCGACGTGGACGACGACGCCGTCCTGGAGGTTGCTGCCGGCGCCGAGCTCGATCCGCGCGTGCTCGGCGCGCAGGACGGCGCCGTACCAGACGCTCGCCCGCTCCCCCAGGCGCACGGAGCCGATCACGGTGGCGCCCGGAGCGACCCACGCGGTGTCGGCGATCTCCGGGGCGCGTCCCCCGGTCAGGGCGAGGACGCGGGCGCCCTCCGCAGGACTCGACGGCATCGGGTTCTCCTCTTCTCCGGTGGTCAGCGCCCGGCGCGCAGGAAGGCGAGGACCGCCAGCACCCGCCGGTGGTCGGAGCCCGAGTCCTCGAGCCCGAGCTTCTGGAAGATCGCGGTCACGTTCTTCTCCACGGCGCCCACGCCGACGAAGAGAGCGGAGGCGATGCCCGCGTTCGTGCGCCCCTGGGCCATCTGCTCCAGCACCTCCCGCTCCCGCGGGGTCAGCGAGGCGAGCGGGTCGCGGTTGCGCTGCAGGAGCGAGGCGACGACCTGCGGGTCGAGGACGGTTCCGCCCGCTGCGACGCGCTCGACGGCGTCGCGCAGCTCCTCCACGGAGGCGACCCGGTCCTTCAAGAGGTAGCCGAGTCCGCCGTCGCCGGAGCCGAGCAGCTCCTGCGCGTAGGTGACCTCGACGTACTGGCTGAGCAGCAGAACCGACACCTGCGGGTAGCGCCGGCGGATCTCCAGCGCCGCGCGGACGCCCTCGTCGCGGAAGGTCGGCGGCATCCGGACGTCGAGCACGGCGACGTCGACCCCGGCCGGGTCCCGCGCCAGATCGGCGAGCAGGGCGTCCGCGTCCCCGAAGGCGCCGACGGAGGCGAACCCCGCGTCCTCGAAGAGGCGGACCAGGCCCTCGCGCAGGAGGACCGAGTCCTCGGCGATGGCGACGCGGATCACGGGCACGCCCTCAGGATAGGGCGGCCGGGCGGTAGGGGACGTGCACCCCGACCGTGGTCGGCCCGCCGACCGGCGACTCCACGCTCAGGATCCCGCGCAGGCCCCGGACGCGCCCGCCGACCCCCTCGAGACCGTGACCGGCGACCGGCGACGCCCCGCCGACTCCGTCGTCCACCACCCAGGCGTCGAGCCAGCGCTCCCCCGGAGTGCCGGAGTCGCGGGTGTCGAGGTGCACCCGCACCGATCGGGCACGGGAGTGCTTGGAGGCGTTGGCGAGCAGCTCGGCGACGACGAAGTAGACGCTGCGCTCGACCTCGGGCGGGACGTCCGCCACGGGGTGCTCGGTGAGGACCTCGACCGGCACCGGGCTGAGCTCGGCGAGCGAGTGCACCGCCGCCTCGAAGCCCCGGTCCTGCAGGATCGGCGGCGCCACTCCGCGGGAGAGGGCGCGCAGCTCGTCGAGCGCGGCGCGCACGTGCTCGCGAGCCTCGTCGACCAGGCGGGCGGCGGACTCCGGGTCGGCGGCGAGTCGGTTGCGGGCCGAGGCCAGGTCCATCTGGACCCGGATCAGGCGCTGCTGCGGGCCGTCGTGGATGTCGCGCTCGAGCCGGCGCAGCGCGCGGTCCTCGGCGGCGACGGCTGCGCCGCGGGAGGCGCTCAGCTCGGCGACCTCGCGCTGGAGCGCCTCCGACTCCCACGGGCCGAGCAGGAGACGGTCGACCAGCCAGTGCAGGAGGGAGAGGCCGCGGGTGGCGAACGGCAGGGTCGAGACGAAGAGGACGGTCGTGGCGACCGTCGCCGCGGCGACCAGTCCCGCCGGAGGCTGCGGGGCGCCCAGCAGAGCTGCTCCGCTCTCGGCCAGCAGGCGGGCCGGACCGGGGGCCCCCGTGAGCGCGGCGGCCACCGTGCCCGGGCCCGCCCAGGTCCACAGCGCGAGGAGCAGTCCGGACAGCAGCGCGAGCACCGGAGCCACGACGAGCGTGTGCAGGAGAGCGAGCCAGTAGTGCCCGTCGATCACCGGACCGTAGAGGGCGAAGGTCGAGGGAGTGACGGCGGAGGGCGGTCGCCGCCACTGCGGCCGGGGGACGGCGGGCCGTCCGGCCAGCACGTCGAGGCCGACGGCGGCCCGCGAGAAGAAGCGCGCCGTGTAGAGGGCGGCGGGCAGGAACACCAGGCCGATCAGGACTCCGACGAGCCCGAGCGCGACGGCCAGCGCGACGCCGGCGCAGAAGGCGCCGAGGAGCGCGACCGGGATCGCGGCCACCAGCGCGACCACCTCCCGGGGCAGTCCGCGCCAGAGCCGGAGGTAGGCGCGCGAGGCCTCGCCGAGGGCCGTCGATGCTCCGCTCATCCGCGCCTCCTGTCCGCTCCCGCCGCCGCCGCGACCCGGTCGAGCGTACCGGCGGCACGGCTCCGGGCACCCGGGGGGAAGCCCCCGTGATGCCCCTCCGCGACAGAGGTGAGCCTGTCCTTCACCGGACTGAGCCGAGCCTGCGCTTCCTTGCGGCGCCGAGGGATCTGCGTACTGTTGACGATCAGTCACCCCCTCTCGAAAGGACCAGACGATGTCCACCACGTCCGTCACGTCGCTCACCTCGTCGAACCCGGATGTCGCATCCGGAGTCGCCCAGTTCCTCAGCCCCGTCGTCGTCGAGATGACCGCGCTCGCCGTCAACGGCAAGCAGGCGCACTGGCACGTCCGCGGCGCCAACTTCATCGGCGTCCACGAGCTGCTCGACGCGATCGTCGGCCGCGCCATCGAGTGGGCCGACCTCGCCGCGGAGCGCGTCGTCGCCCTCGGCCTCCCGGTCGACGCCCGCATCCAGACCGTCGCCTCGGCGACGCAGTCCGAACCCCTCACCCCCGGCTTCCAGCGCTCCGAGAACGCGATCGTCGAGATCATCCGCCAGATGGACGTCGCCATCGCGACCGTCAACACGGCGATCGCCGAGCTCGCCGAGATCGACGCGAGCAGCCAGGACGTCGCGATCGAGATCGGCCGCGGCCTCGAGAAGGACCGCTGGTTCCTCTTCGCCCACGTCAGCGAGAGCTGAGCACCACGCCTCGACCGGCCCGCGGATCCTCGGATCCCGCGGGCCGTCGTCGTTCCCCGGCCCGTCCGCGCGATCCGGAGCAGCCGGAGTCGCGACGGGCGCGGGTCAGCCGCCGTGCGTGAATCGGCCCGCCAGGAGGGTCGCGGCGACCGGCATGGATCGGAGGGCTCCTGCATCGGCGGCGAGCGGATCGCGGTCGACCACCACCAGATCGGCGGGATCGCCGGCCGCGGGCGTGAGCCGGCGCACCCGGGTCGAGGCGACGATCGCCTCCTCGACGCTCACCCGCTGCTCCGGATGCCAGGGCTCGTCGCCCGGCAGCGCCCGCGCGACCGCGGCCGAGATCGCGACCCACGGGTCGAGCGGAGCGACCGGAGCGTCCGAGCCGAGCACCACGCGGGCCCCGGAGTCGAGCAGCGAGCGCAGCGGGAACGCCCGGCCGGTGCGTCCCGGCCAGTACCGCTCCGCCACCTCGCGGTCGTCGAGCGCGTGCGCGGGCTGCACTCCGGCCTCCACGCCGAGCGCGGCGAACCGCGGAAGGTCGGCCTCCGCGAGCAGCTGAGCGTGCTCGATCCGGCCCCCGCCGACCCGGCCGAGCGCGTCCAGAGCCAGCGTCGCCGCGGCGTCTCCGATCGCGTGCACGGTGGAGCGGATGCCCCCGGCGGCCGCGCGGGCGAGCAGCTCGTCCAGCTCGGCGGGCTCCACGGTGAGGACGCCGTAGCCGTCGTGGTCGGCGTAGGGGTGGGCGCAGTAGGCGGTCCTCGTGTTGAGGGAGCCGTCGATCAGGACCTTGAGCGGGCCCATCCGCAGCAGGCCGTCACCGCCGTCGAGCTCGTCGCCCGTGCGCAGTCCCTCCGCGAGGGCGCGGTCGAGGTGGTCGCGGTAGACGCCGGTGTCGACGCGGAGGGAGCGGGTTCCGCCGTCGACGCGACGGGGCCAGTCCCCCGCGTTCCAGCGCATCTCGAGGTCGACGACGCCGACCACCCCGCGGGCCGCAGCCCGCCGGGCCGCCGCGTCGGCGAGCGCGTCGAGCTCGTCGTCGCCGAGGGCTCCGAGTGCGGTGACGAGCTCGAAGCAGGCGTCCTCGCGCAGCAGCTCGGGCTCGGGAGCGACGGCGTAGCGCCGGTACGCGGCGGAGTTCAGCCAGGCGCAGTGCAGGTCGCCGCTGATCAGCACGACGGGCCGCTCCGGAGAGACCTCGTCCAGGAGCGCGGTCGTCGGCGGCTCCGGCCAGAGGCCGTCGCGGAAGCCGAAGCCGATCAGCGTGCCGGTACCGGGCTCCTCCGCCAGGCGACGTCGGACCGCGTCCGCCGTTCCGCGGGCCGAGTCGGCTGACGAGACGTCCAGGCGCGGGGCCGTCATCGCCCACTGGGAGAAGTGGACGTGCTCGTCCCAGAGGCCGGGGAGCACCCAGCGCCCGTCGAGGTCGCGCACCTCGTCGCCCGGGGCGGCGGCGGCGTCCGGTCCGACCGATTCCACGCGGCCGTCGCGCAGGAGCACGGCACCGGGTCGGGACGAGCCGAGGAGGCGGGCGCCCCGGAGCAGGACACCGCCGGTCATCGGGCGGCCTCGCGGAGCGCGGGGCGGACGGCTCGGCGGGCGCGGGACCGGGCCGGCGTCTCTCCACCGGCGCTCACGACTGGCACACCGGGCACCAGTAGAGCTTGCGCGCGCCGATCTCCTCGAGCAGCACGTTCGTGCCGCAGACGCGGCAGGGCAGACCCTCGCGCTTGTAGACGTAGTTGCGCTCGGCGCGGCTGCGGACGGCTTTCGAGCGCTCGGTCTTCGTCAGGCCGCGGCGCGTGATCATCATCCCGGTCCGGATGCCGTCCTCGAGCAGGTCCGCCCAGTCCCGCCACAGCTCCTGTGCGAGCTCCAGCGGCACCTGCTTGCCGGGAGTGTGCGGGTCGAGGCCGGCGCGGTAGAGCAGCTCCGCGCGGTAGATGTTGCCGATGCCGCTGACCACGGACTGGTCCATCAGCACCAGCCCGACCGGCGTCGCCGTCCTGCGGAGCCGGTTCACGAAGCGGTCGCGCGCCTCGTCGGAGTCGTCGACGGCCGGATCCGGACCGAGGCGGGCGAGGAGGGCCTCCACCTGGGCGGGGTCCATCACCTCGCAGGCGGTGGGGCCGCGCAGGTCGGCGACCGTCTCCTCCGTCATGATGCGCACGCGCACCGCGCCCACGGGCGGCGGCGGGAACTCGTCGAGGTCGGAGTCGGTCTCGTGCTCCGTCTCGGAGAGGCGCACGGCGCGGCGGCGCCGGGGAGCGCCGATGCTGCTGCCGGCCTTGCCGTCCGGGAACAGCGGCGAGACGTGCCCGAGGAAGTCCCACGCACCGTAGAGGCCGAGGTGGACGTGCAGCGTCAGGTCGCCCTCGAAGCGCAGCAGCAGGTGCTTGCCGACGGCCGTGGACTCGAGGACTTCGCGCCCGTCGAGGAGCGCGGCTCCCTCGGTGAAGCGGCCCTGGGGGCTGCTGGTCGCGACGCGGTGCCCGACGACGTCGCGCTCGAACTGCAGGGCGATCCGGTGGACGGAGTGCCCCTCGGGCACTCAGCGCTCCTTCGCGGCGGAGTCGACGACCCGGCCGGCGATGTCACCGGTGGCCTCGTACTCGGCGAGCTGCGCGATGCGGCGCACGTGCCGCTCCTCGAAGGTGAAGGGCTCGGCGACGAACGCGTCGATGAAGCCGGTGGCCTCCTCGACGGAGTGCTGGCGGGCCCCGATCGAGATGACGTTCGCGTCGTTGTGCTGGCGGGCCAGCACGGCGGTGCTCAGGTTCCACACGAGTGCCGCGCGCACGCCCGCGACCTTGTTCGCCGCGATCTGCTCGCCGTTGCCCGAGCCGCCGAAGACGACGCCGAGGGCCTCGACCCCCGCCTCCTGATCGCGGACGACCGCGGCGGCGGCGTTGATGCAGAAGGACGGGTAGTCGTCCAGCGGGTCGTAGGACGTGGGGCCGTGGTCGATCACGTCGTGACCGGCGGCGCCGAGGTGCTCGATCAGGTGACGGCTGAAGTCCAGCCCTGCGTGGTCCGTGGCGATGTGGATGCGCACGAGAGAACTCCTCCGGAAGAGCCGTCTGGGGCCCGCGGTGCCCGGGCCGGGAGCCAGAGTACCGCGGGTCGGCTCAGTCGAACTGCGGGTCGCGGGTCCGCGAGCGCTTGAGCTCGAAGAAGCCGTCGAAGGAGGCGGCGGCGACGATGCCGTCCCAGAGGGTCAGCGCCTGCTCGCCCCTCGGGATCGGCGAGATGACGGGGCCGAAGAAGGCGACGTCCCCGATCGCGATGACCGGGGTGCCGACGTCCTGGCCGACCCGCTCGATCCCGTCGAAGTGGGAGGCGCGCATCGGCTCGTCGTGCTCGTCCGAGTCGGCGTGGGCGGCGAGCTCCGCGGGCAGGCCGAGCTCGGCCAGCGACTCGGCGATCACCGCGTCGACGTCGGTGCGCCCGCCCGGGTGGATCCGGGTGCCGAGCGCGTCGTAGAGCGGCTTCACGTGCTCGCGGCCCTCGCGCTCGGCGACGGCGGCGACCAGGCGCGTGTAGCGCAGCGCGCGCGGGAGGAAGGCGCGGTACGAGTCGTCCACGTCCTTGTCCTCATTGAGGACGGCGAGGCTCATGATGTGCCACTGCACGTCGAGGTCGCGCGCGGGGGTCACCTCGTCCACGAATCGCGAGGTCATCCAGGCCCACGGGCAGGAGGGGTCGAACCAGAAGTCCACAGAGGTCATGGGGACACGCTACGCCGCTCGCGGCGGCCGCGTCCGCGCTCCCCGGCGGCTCCGCAGGATCGGCGCCACGGGGCTCCACGGCGGGTCCCGGCAGCTCTAGGGTGGATCGGCGGCGCCCGCACCCCGGCGCCCGCGGCAGCGCCCGAGACGAACGGATGGAGCACCCCCGTGCCAGGAGACAACCTCACCCGGAGCGAGGCGCAGGAGCGCGCCTCGCTGATCCAGGTCCACGACTACGACATCGCCCTCGACCTGACCCGGGGAGCCGAGACCTTCCTCAGCACGACCACGGTGCGCTTCTCCGCCACCGAGGGCGCCTCGAGCTTCATCGACGCCGTCACGGGCACGGTCCACTCCGTCACCCTCAACGGCGCGGAGCTCGACCCCGCCGACGTCGCCGACGGCGTCCGGATCCGCCTCGACGCCCTGGCCGCGGACAACGAGCTCACGGTCGTCGCCGACGCGCTCTACACCAACACGGGCGAGGGCCTGCACCGCTTCGTCGACCCCGTCGACGGCGAGGTGTACCTGTACTCGCAGTTCGAGGTGCCCGACTCCCGCCGCGTCTTCGCGGTGTTCGAGCAGCCGGACCTCAAGGCCGAGTTCCGCTTCACCGTCACCGCGCCCGCGCAGTGGCAGGTCGTGTCGAACCAGCCCACTCCCGAGCCGGTCCCGGCGGGCGAGGGGATCGCGACCTGGAGCTTCGAGCCCACCCCGCGCATCTCCTCCTACATCACGGCCCTCGTCGCCGGACCCTACGTGGTCGAGACCGACTCGCTCGTCTCCTCCGACGGCCGCACCATCCCGCTGGGGGTCTTCGCCCGGGCCTCGCTCGCGCCCTTCCTCGACGCCGACTACGTGTTCGAGAAGACGAAGCAGGGCTTCGCCTTCTACGAGGAGAAGTTCGGCGTCCCGTACCCGTTCGCGAAGTACGACCAGCTGTTCGTCCCCGAGTTCAACGCGGGCGCGATGGAGAACGCGGGAGCGGTGACCTTCACCGAGACCTACGTGTTCCGCTCGAAGGTGACGGACGCGATCAAGGAGCGCCGGGTCGTCACGATCCTCCACGAGCTCGCCCACATGTGGTTCGGCGACCTGGTCACGATGAAGTGGTGGAACGACCTCTGGCTCAACGAGTCGTTCGCCGAGTACGCCTCCACCCTCGCCACCGCGGAGGCGACGGAGTGGACCGAGGCGTGGACCACCTTCGCCGCGATGGAGAAGAGCTGGGCCTACCGCCAGGACCAGCTGCCCTCGACCCACCCGATCGTCGCGACCATCAACGACCTCGAGGACGTCCAGGTCAACTTCGACGGCATCACCTACGCCAAGGGCGCCTCGGTGCTCAAGCAGCTCGTCGCGTGGGTCGGCGAGAAGGAGTTCCTCGCCGGCGTCCACGAGTACTTCGTGAAGCACGCCTTCTCGAACACGGAGCTGCGCGACCTGCTGGTCGAGCTCGAGGCCACCAGCGGGCGCGACCTCACCGAGTGGTCGGCGCAGTGGCTCGAGACGGCCGGCGTGAACACGCTCCGCCCCGAGATCGCGGTCGACGAGAGCGGAGCGATCGCGTCCTTCGCGATCCTGCAGACCGCGGTCGAGGAGTACCCGACGATCCGCCCGCACCGCCTGGCGATCGGCCTGTACGACTTCGAGGGCGAGCGCCTCGTCCGCGTCGACCGCCTCGAGCTGGACGTCGACGGGGAGCGCACCGAGGTGCCCGAGCTGATCGGCCGCACCCGGCCGGCGCTCGTGCTGCTCAACGACGACGACCTCGCCTACGCGAAGGTCCGCCTCGACGACGCCTCGCTCGCCGTGGCCGTCGAGCACCTCGCGAGCATCGACAGCCCCCTGGCCCGCTCGCTGGTCTGGGGCTCGGTCTGGGACTCGACCCGCGACGCCGAGTCGGCGCCGCGCGACTTCGTCCGCCTCGTCCTGGGCAACGTCGCGACCGAGACCGAGTCCACGACCCTGCGGACGGTGCTCAACCAGCTCGTCGCCACCGCCACCCAGTACGTCGCTCCGGAGTACCGGGCCGAGGTCCTCGAGGAGGCGGGCGATCAGCTGTGGACGCTCGCGCAGAGCGCCGAGCCGGGCAGCGACGCGCAGTTCCAGTTCGTGAAGTTCTTCGCCGCGATCGCGTCCACCCCGGCGCACCTCGAGGCCGTGCAGGCGCTGCTCGACGGCTCCACCGCCCTCGGCGGCCTCGACATCGACACCGACCTCGGCTGGGAGCTGCTGATCGCTCTCGTCGCCGGCGGGCGGGCCGGTGCGGACGACATCGACGCGGCGCTCGCCTCGGACAACACGGCGACCGGCCAGCAGTCGGCCGCGCACGCCCGTGCCGCACTGCCGACCGCGGAGGCGAAGCGCGCGGCGTGGGACTCCGTCACGGCCGACGACTCGGCACCGAACACGATCGTCCGCTCGACGGGCCTGGGCTTCCAGCGCGCCGCCGACCCGCGCCTGCTCGACGCGATGGTCCCGGTCTACTTCGACGCCCTCCGCTCCCTCTGGGAGTCGAAGAGCTACAAGATCGCCGAGTACCTGGTCGTCGGCTTCTACCCGGCCGCCACGCCCTCGCAGGAGATCGTCGACGCCACCCGCGCCTGGCTCGACGCGAACCCGGAGGTCCCGGCGCTGCGCCGACTCGTGATCGAGAACCTGGCCGGCGTGGAGCGTGCGCTCCGCGCCCAGGAGCGCGACACCCGGGGCTGACAGTGAGCCGCCCGGTCCCCCGGCGCTCGGCGCTGCGGGACCGGGCGGCTCTCCCCGCTCCCGGCGCCTAGCGCTGCGGGACCGAGCGGCGCTCCGGCCCGTCATAGGCGGACAGCGGCCGGATGAGCGCGTTCGAGCCCCGCTGCTCGATCACGTGGGCCGTCCAGCCCACCACCCTCGCGGCGACGAACAGCGGAGTGAAGATCCCGGTGTCGAAGCCCATCAGCCGGTAGGCGGGGCCGGACGGGTAGTCGAGGTTCGGCAGGATGCCCGTCCGCTCGGCCATCGCCGCGGCCAGAGCGTCGTACAGCTCCATCATCTCGCCGGCCCCCTCATGCTCGGCGAGCCGCCGGAGAGCGGCGTCCATGGTCGGCACCCGCGAGTCGCCCGACTTGTAGACCCGGTGGCCGAACCCCATGACCTTCCGGCGCTGTCCGAGAGCCTCGGCGAGCCACTCGCGGGACCGCCGGTCCGCCTCCGGTCCGGTGCCGACCTCGTCGAGCACGTGCAGCACGGCCTCGTTCGCCCCGCCGTGGAGCGGTCCCTTGAGCGCTCCCACGGCGGCGGTCACGGCGGAGTGGACGTCCGACAGCGTCGACGTCACGACGCGGGCCGTGAAGGTCGAGGCGTTGAAGGAGTGCTCGGCGTAGAGCACCAGCGAGACGCGGAACGCGTCGACGACGACCGGCTCCGGCACCTCGCCGAAGGTCGTCCAGAGGAAGTTCTCGGAGTAGTCGAGGTCGTCGCGCGGATCGATCGGCTCGAGGCCGCGCAGGCGGCGCTGAGCGTAGGCGACGATCGCCGGCAGTGCCGCCCAGAGCCGCACGGAGCGCTCCAGCACGGCCTCGGGAGCGTCGGCGTCCGGATCCTCCTCGAGCGCGCCCAGGACGCTCACCGCCGTCCGCACCACGTCCATCGGGTGCGCCGACAGCGGCAGCAGGTCGATCACGGTGCGCACCTCGGGGGCCAGGGCGCGGTGGGCCCGCTCCACGGCGGCCAGCCCGGCCGCCTCCTCCGCAGTGGGGAGCTCGCCGTGCCAGAGCAGCCAGGCCACGTCCTCGAACGAGGTCCCCGCCGCGAGCTCCTGCACGGGGTAGCCGCGGTAGAGCAGCGAGTTCGACGCCGGGTCGACCTTCGAGACGGCCGTCGTGTCGACGACGACCCCCACGAGTCCCTTGCGGATGTCCTGATCGGTCGTGCTCATCCTTCGCTCCTTCGCGAGAGGCGGGCGGCGGCGCCGGGGAGCGCCGCCGGTTCGTGCGGGTCGGCGCGCTCAGGCGCCGTAGTGGTCGGCGAGCGAGAAGTCGAAGACGCCCTCGTCGAAGCGGCTGTACGAGGCGTAGTCGAGGAGCTCGTAGAGCTCGGCGCGCGTCTGCATGCCCGCGACCTCCGAGCGGAGCGAGCCCTCCGCCTTGAGGGCGTCGAGTGCCCGCATCGCGGCGCCCATCGCGATCCGGAGCAGCGAGACCGGGTGGATCACGACGTTCACGCCGACGTCGGCGAGCTGCTGCGCGGTGAACAGCTCGCTCTTGCCGAACTCGGTCATGTTGGCGAGGATCGGCACGTCGATCACGGCGCGCACGGCCTCGAACTCGGACAGGTCGCGCATCGCCTCGGGGAACACCGCGTCGGCTCCGGCGTCGACGAGGCGCTTGGCGCGGTCGATCGCGGCCGGAAGGCCGTCGAGGGCGCGGATGTCGGTGCGGGCCATGATCACCAGGTCGGAGTCGCGGCGCGCGTCGACGGCCGCCGCGATCCTCCGCACCGAGGTCGCCTCGTCGACGACCGCCTTGCCGTCGAGGTGCCCGCAGCGCTTGGGGTTCACCTGGTCCTCGATGTGCAGCCCCGCGACTCCGGCGTCCTCGAGCATCTGCACCGTGCGAGCGACGTTCAGCGGCTCGCCGAAGCCGGTGTCCGCGTCGACGAGGACGGGCAGGTCGGTCAGGCGCGCGATCTGCTGCGAGCGGCCGGCCACCTCGCTGAGCGTGGTGAGCCCGATGTCCGGCAGCCCCAGCTCGGCCGAGAGCACGGCGCCCGAGACGTAGATCCCGTCGAAGCCCTTCGCCTCGATGAGGCGCGCGGAGAGCGGAGTGAACGCGCCGGGCAGCTGCAGCAGCTCGCCCGAGGCGAGGCGCTCGCGGAAGAGGCGGCGCTTCTCGGCGGGAGTCCGGGTGGAGTGGAGCATCGGGCGTCCTTCCCAGGGCGGTGTCCGGGTCCGAGCGGACCCGCTTCGAATCTATACGCGCGCGGGGCTCGTGCACCCGTCTCGGAGGGAGGCGTCCCGTAGCCTGGAGCGGTCATGCTGCTTCTTCAGACCTCCACCCCGGATCCTGTCGCCGCCACCGTCTCCTTCTTCGAGTCCGAGCCCTTCTGGAAGGTGGTCGCGATCCTCGGGATCGTGCTGGGCGCGCTGCTGGTGCGCGTCATCGCCCACTTCGTGATCGGCCGCGTCGTCGACCAGATCGTGTCGGGAGTGAAGCGCCGACAGCGCGTCGAGGACACCCAGTCGATCGCCGCGTCGCCGCTCGCGGCCGTGCGGGTGGTGCAGCGCACGCGCACGCTCGGGTCGATCCTCAACAACCTGAGCTCGATCCTGATCGTCGTCATCGCCCTGGTCATGATCGTGACGACGATCGACAAGGACCTCATCGGCTCCTTCGCCCTGCTGACGGCCGCCCTCGGCGCGGGCCTCGGCTTCGGCGCGCAGAACATCGTCAAGGACGTCCTGAACGGGCTGTTCATGGTCGCGGAGGACCAGCTCGGGGTCGGCGACGTCGTCGACACCGGGCAGGCGACGGGCGTGGTCGAGTCGGTCGGCGTCCGCGTGACGCAGATCCGCGACGTCAACGGCACCCTCTGGTTCGTCCGCAACGGCGAGATCGTCCGGGTCGGGAACATGTCGCAGGGCTGGTCGCGCGTCATCGTCGACCTGGCCGTGCCCTATGAGACGGACCTCGAGCAGGTGCAGTCCACGGTCCTCGCGACCGCGAACGAGCTGGCGGCGAGCAGCCGCTGGCGGGCCCGGATCATCGACAAGCCCGAGCTCTGGGGCCTGGAGTCCATCGCCGACGACGCCCTGGTCATCCGGGTGGTGGTCAAGACCCGCACCACCGCCAAGGACGACGTCGCCCGCGAGCTGCGCCTGCGCCTGAAGAAGTCGCTCGACGCGCTCGACGTGAAGCTCCCCTCGCTGGCCACCGTCGTCCTCGAGGGCTTCGAGGGGGCGACGAGCGTCGGAGGCGCCAAGCCGCCGCGGACCACGCCCTCCCCCACGATCAGCACCGAGCACGGCAAGCCCGTGCGGCTCCCCCGCGCGCTGCGGCGCGGGAGCGGGACGCCGCCCCAGGACGGCGGCGGCACCTCCGGCCCGACGGGAGCGCGCTCGTGAGCGGCCTGCAGATCGGCGGCACGCCTCCGCTGCGCAGCTTCTGGGAGCACATCGGCGGCCGGCCGACGTTCGAGCGCCTGGTCCGCCGCTTCTACGAGGGCGTCCGCGAGGACGAGGTCCTCTGGCCGATGTACCCCGAGCACGACCTCGAGGGCGCGATCCAGCGGCTGACCGGCTTCCTCGAGCAGTACTGGGGCGGCCCGGGCACCTACAGCGAGGAGCGCGGCCACCCGCGCCTGCGGATGCGGCACCAGCCGTTCCGGATCAACCCCGAGGCCCGCGACCACTGGCTCCAGCACATGCGGACGGCCGTCGACGATCTCGAGCTCGCTCCGGCCGACGACGCCCTGCTCTGGGACTACCTGGAGCGCGCCGCCCACGCGATGGTGAACACCTTCGAGGAGTAGCCGCTCAGCCCGGGGTGCGGACCAGCACGTGTCCGCGCCGTGAGGTGAGGCGGCGCCAGGCGCCGCTCTCGAGCAGGGCGACCGGGTCGTCGGCGCCGAGGAACCCGAGCGCGAAGAGGGCGAACGCCGCTCCCGCCGGGACGTCCTCGAGGCCGTCGAGCGGGCGGCCCCAGACGCTCGACCGCACGCGGCCGACGATCTGCTCGCCCGTCTCGGAGCCGACGGCCGCCGCGATCTCGTCGATCCCCTCGCGCGCGACGCGCTCCAGGAAGCCCGGGTCCACGGGCTCGCGCCGGGTCCAGCCGCCGCGGGGCGGGGAGACGCCCGCCCAGGGCCCCGCCGTCGCGTCGTCGCCGTCGGGCAGGACGACCGGCTTGCCGTCCGCTCCGCCCGGCTCCCACTGCAGGCGGGCGAGGCGGTCCGACAGCGCACGGATCGGCACGACCCGGTCGAAGCCGGCGGGCTCGTCGAGCGCGAAGACGCGCAGGCCCAGCACGGTCGCGGAGCGGTCGAGCAGACCGCGGGGCTGGAGGATCGGCGTGTAGGCGGCCAGCACGTGGTCGTCGGCGAGGAGCCGGACCGCACCGTCCTCGACCCGGGCCGAACGGCCGAGGAAGACGCGCAGATCCGACAGGCTGGGCGGATCCGCCAGGGAGAAGGACGAACTCATCGCGTCGATAAACTTACCCGAGGCCGCTCGCCCGACCGCCCGACACCCCGGAGGTACCGTGCCCGATCCCCTGTCCTCGTTCCTCACCGCGCTCGACCTGACGGACACCGGCGCCCGCACCAGCGAGGACATCTCGACGGGTCCCTCGCAGTGGATGCCCGAGGGGCGGGTCTTCGGCGGCCAGGTCCTCGCGCAGTCGCTCATCGCTGCCGGTCGCACCGTCGAGGGGCGCTCCGTGCACTCGATGCACGGGTACTTCCTCCGCCCCGGGGACGTCTCCCTGCCGATCACGTTCTCGGTCGACCGGATCCACGACGGCCGCTCCTTCTGCACCCGTCGGACGCAGGCCTACCAGAACGGACGCCCCATCCTCTCGATGATCGCCTCGTTCCAGACCGAGGACGAGGGCCTCGACCACCAGGCGCCGATGCCGGAGGGGATCCCCGACCCGGAGTCGCTGCCGAGCACCGCTGAGATCCTCGCGGGGGTCGACCACCCGGTCGGCAGCTTCTGGGCCACGCAGCGCCCCTTCGACGTGCGGCACGTCGAGCAGCCGGTGTACCTCCGGGCCGACCCCGAGCGGGTCGCGCACCAGAGCGTGTGGATGCGCTCGCTCGGACCGCTGCCGGACGATCCGATGCTGCACCGCGCCGCCCTCGCCTACGCGAGCGACTACACGATCCTCGAATCCACGCTCCGCCGGCACGGTGCGGCCTGGACGACGCCCGGCCTGCGGATCGCGAGCCTCGACCACGCGATGTGGTGGCACCGCCCCGCGCGCGTGGACCAGTGGCTCCTCTACGTGCAGGAGGCGCCGAGCGCGTCCGGCGGACGCGGGCTCTCGCTCGGGCGCATCTACACGCAGGATGGCGTGCTCGTGGCGAGCGTCGCCCAGGAGGGCATGGTCCGCGTCCCCCTGGGCTGAGCTCAGCCCCGCTTCGAGAAGGTGATGGGCTCCTCGACGTAGGGGCTCCACGCCTCGCGGAGCTCCTCCGGGATGCGCTGGGGCCTGCCCGTCGCGGCCGTGACCAGCACCAGAGTGGTGGCCGCCTTCGTGAAGAGCACCCGCGGGACGACGCCGGCGGGCGAGTAGAGCTCGTAGCAGACCTCGAGGCTCGCCCCGCCGATCCGCCCGATCCACAGCTCCACGTCGATCGGCGCGCGCATGTACGGGATCGGCGCGAGGTACTCGATCTCCTGCCGGGCGATGAGGCTGATCGACTCGGCGCCCGGCCGTGCGTCGAGCACCGCCGTCGCCATCCCGCCGGGCTGCGGCGAGTCCGGCTTCCAGAACGCCTGGATGCGCGCCTCCTCGAGCAGGCGCAGCATCTCGGCGTTGTTCACGTGCGCGTAGGCGTCGAAGTCCGACCAGCGCAGCGGGATGGCGACGTGCAGGCGCATCAGTCGCGGGTGAGCTTGCGGTACGCGGAGCGGTGCGGCTTCGCCGCGTCCGGGCCGAGGCGCTCGATCTTGTTCTCCTCGTACGCCTCGAAGTTGCCCTCGAACCAGTACCAGTTGGCCGGGTCCTCCTCGGTGCCCTCGTAGGCGAGGATGTGGGTCGCGATCCGGTCGAGGAACCACCGGTCGTGAGTGATGACCACGGCGCAGCCCGGGAACTCGAGGAGCGCGTTCTCGAGGCTGCCCAGGGTTTCGACGTCGAGGTCGTTGGTGGGCTCGTCGAGCAGGAGCAGGTTGCCGCCCTGCTTGAGCGTCAGCGCGAGATTGAGGCGGTTCCGCTCGCCGCCGGAGAGGACGCCGGCCTTCTTCTGCTGGTCCGGGCCCTTGAAGCCGAACTGCGAGACGTAGGCGCGGGAGGGGATCTCGGTCTTCCCGACGGTGATGTAGTCGTGCCCGTCGGAGACGACCTCCCACAGGTTCTTCTGCGGGTCGATGCCGCCGCGGCTCTGGTCGACGTAGGAGATGTCGACCGTCTCGCCGATCTTCAGGTCGCCCGAGTCGAGCGGCTCGAAGCCGACGATCGTCTTGAAGAGCGTGGTCTTGCCGACGCCGTTCGGGCCGATGACGCCGACGATGCCGTTGCGGGGCAGCGTGAAGCTGAGGTCGTCGATGAGGACGCGCTCGCCGAACTGCTTGTGCAGCTTCTTCGCGTCGATGACCTGGGAGCCGAGACGTGGGCCCACCGGGATGACGATCTCCTCGAAGTCGAGCACGCGCGTCTTCTCGGCCTCGGCCGCCATCTCCTCGTAGCGCGCCAGGCGCGCCTTCGACTTGGCCTGACGGCCCTTGGCGTTGCTGCGCACCCAGTCGAGCTCGGTGGTGAGCCGCTTGGCGAGCTTGGCGTCCTTCTTGCCCTGGACCTCCAGGCGGGCGCTCTTCTTCTCGAGGTACGTCGAGTAGTTGCCCTCGTAGGGGTAGAGGTGGCCGCGGTCGACCTCGGCGATCCACTCCGCGACGTTGTCGAGGAAGTACCGGTCGTGGGTGACGGCGAGCACGGCGCCGGGGTACTTCGAGAGGAACTGCTCGAGCCAGAGCACGCTCTCGGCGTCGAGGTGGTTGGTGGGCTCGTCGAGCAGCAGCAGGTCGGGCTTCTGCAGGAGGAGCTTGGTGAGCGCCACACGGCGCTTCTCGCCACCCGAGAGGTTGGTGACGAGGGAGTCCCCCGGCGGGGTGCGCAGCGCGTCCATCGCCTGCTCCAGCTGCGAGTCCAGGTCCCAGGCGTCGGCGGCGTCGATCGCCTCCTGCAGGGTCCCCATCTCGGCGAGGAGACTGTCGAAGTCGGCGTCCGGGTCGGCCATCGCGAGGGAGATCTCGTTGAAGCGGTCGATCTTGCCCTTGATCTCGCCCACGCCCTCCTGGACGTTCTCGAGCACCGTCTTGGTCTCGTCGAGCTCGGGCTCCTGCATCAGGATGCCGACGGTGTAGCCCGGGCTGAGCCGCGCCTCGCCGTTGCTCGGCGTGTCCAGCCCCGCCATGATCTTCAGGATCGTCGACTTGCCGGCGCCGTTGGGCCCGACCACGCCGATCTTCGCTCCCGGCAGGAACGACATGGTGACGTCGTCCAGGATCAGCTTGTCGCCGACCGCCTTCCGCGCGCGCACCATCGAGTAGATGTATTCAGCCATGCCCAGTCCTCAAGTCCGTCGGTCTGCGCGGAGTCGGGTCGCCCGCCGGTCCCCTGCTCCGCGCGGAGGCGCTGACGGAGGCTCGGACCGGGGCGGGACGCCGGGCCCCGGCCGACGCGGAGCGCAGGCCGCGGGACCGTCCGCACCAGTCGAGGATAACGGGAACTCGCCGGTCCGCGTCGGAGGGAGCGCCTGAACGCGGACCGCCCTCCGCTCCGGCCGGGCCGGTGGGGAGGGCGGATCGCGTCAGCGGACGACGGTGCGGATCAGCTGCAGGGCGTCAGGCGCTCCACCGCCTCGGACAGCGTGTCCGTGCTGCCGAGCAGGATCACCTGCGTCGCCTTGGACGCGGAGATGTCGGCGAGGACCGCCCGGGGCACGCAGGTGGGCTGGACCGCGAAGAGCGGGCTCCCGGTGTAGCCCGCCGCCGTGGCTCCGGCCAGGGCGTCGGGGAACTTCTCACCGGTCGCGAGGTAGACGGTATTCGCCGAGGTGAAGGCCGCCTTGTTCAGCTTCTCCGAGGTGTCGTACCGGTCGGTCCCGCCGATGCGGGTGATCACCGGGCCCGTGATCGAGCGCTCGATGCCGGCGCTGACCGAGAGCGAGGAGCCCGCGATGGTCAGCGTCCTGATCTTGAGGCCGCTGATGATCTGCTGGGTGAGGGGGTCCACCGTGGAGCCGGTTCCGTTGGTCAGCACCACCGGAGCATCCTTCGCGCCGGCCGCGGCGCTGGCGCTCAGAGCGTCGGGGAACTTCTCGCCCGTCGCCAGCCAGGCCCTCGAGGAGCCGGTGGGGAAGGCGTACTGCAGGATCTTCTTCGAGGTGTCGTAGCGGTCGACTCCGCCGAGGCGCGTGATGTTCCTGTTCGTCGCGTACCCGGCCAGGTCGTTGTAGACCTGGCTGCCGACGCTGAGCTCGGAGCCGACGACGACGATCTTCGCGGGCTTGAGACGCGTCAGCTCGGTGCGGACGACCTGGCTCATCGAGTCGCGGTCGACCAGGAGCAGCGGCCCGCCCGCCTTGGCCGCGGCGGGTCCGGCGCTGAGCGCGTCCGGGAAGTTCTGCCCAGTGGCGACGTAGACGACGGGGACGTTCGCCGGGAAGGTGCGCTTGGACACCTCGACCGCGGTGCCCTGACGGTCGGTGCCCGAGATGCGCGAGACGGCCGGCGAGCCGGCGGGCGGGGCCGTCGGCGTTGCGGTCGGCGTGGGCGTGACCGGAGGAGTGGTCGGGGTCGGCGTGACCGGCGGGGTGGTCGCGGTGGCCGTCGGGGACGGCGTGACCGGCGGGGTGGTGGCTCCGCTTCCCGTCACACGGACCGCGGCGTCCGACGTGATGGTCGCTCCGCGGGGCTGCTCCACCCTGCCGTTGCTGATGCCGGTGACCTGGAGCAGGCTGCTCACGCGGTCCTTGTAGGCGTCGTAGGCGCTGGACGGGATCGTCACGGTGACCTTGGACTGATCGTTGTCCGCGACCACCTGGGCGGGGATCCGCTCGGTCCTGCTGGGACCGACGTAGGCGGCGAGCCCCTGGAGGTCGTAGAAGCCGGGCTGGTTGGACTCGAGGACGACGGTGTCGCCGCCCTTCACGTCCGGCACCTCAGCGGCGTTGCTGTAGGCGAAGTAGGCGGCGCTGCGCTGGAGCGTCTGCGCGGTCCCCCTGAGGTCGACCCCGCCGACGCCGCCGCTGCCGGAGGCTCCGGCGACGGAGAGGGTGGCCGACGTGGTCAGCTCGTAGCCGCTGTCGACCGGCTGGCCGATCGGCTCCCGGGGGTTCTTGATCGGCTGCTTCTGCGCCGTGATCTGGAGGGCGACGGTTCCACTGCCGAACGAGGCGAGGGGCTGCTTCAGGTCGATGCGGAAGCTGCGGCTCCCGGACGCGAGCTTCGCCGACCCGGCGAGGTCGTAGTCACCGATCGCCCAGTTGTAGGTCGTGAACGCCGGATAGGAACCCGTCGGCCGAGCGGAGTCGGAGAGCGTGACGTCGAGACCGGTGACGTCGCCCGCGACGGGACTGATCTGGGCGGCCGAGAACGTCTCGGTGGTCGACCAGTTGTAGGGACTCGTCAGCGCGACCATCCGGCTCTCCGCGGCGGCGGCCGCTCCGGCTCCTGTCGTCACTCCGAGGACGACGGCTGCCGTGCTCGCGACCGCGATGGCGGTGCGCCTCCACCTCGCTCGCGTCGTCGTCTGCGGTCGGGATGTGGTCATGGCGAGTTCCCCCTCGTCGTGGTCCTCGTGCCGAGCACTCCCGTCGGCACGTCCGTCGCGGTGCCCGCGCTGGGGCACACGTGTCGGTCAGGGCAGCCTAACCGTGCTGAGCGGCGTCCCGGGGAGGGGAGGGCGCCGCCGACCACCGGGATCGTCGACCGGTCCGCCCGCACGAGGCTGTGCTCACGCTCGGATCCGCACCGGTCGGAGTGGTCCTGCTGGAGCGACGGGTAAATTCCGGGCTCTCTCGGGCTCGACGGGCGAGGGGGCTTGTCGAGGATCCTTTCGCCCTTCCGGACCCCGACCGGGGCGCATGGCGGAGCGGTTCCCGGTCGAGGCCGGCGCGTCAGCCCTGGATCGGGACGGTCCGGCCGACCAGGCAGGCGCCGGTCGCGATCGGTGCCGCGATCACCGCCCGCACCCCGCCGCTCTTCGGGCCGTACTGGCCGATGAGGCACGACTCCCCGAGCTTGACGGAGACCTGCACCGAGTCCGCGTCGAGTCCGACCGAGGTCTCGTCCGCTGTCAGCTGCATCGACTCGCGGGAGAACCCCGCCGCGACGAGCGCGTCGACCACGCTGGAGCCGCTCACCTCCGGATCGGGCTCGGCCGCCGCGCGAAGGGTCTGCTCGAACACGGGGAGGTTCTGCTCCGTCGTCCCGCCCGGCACGAAGGCGACGGGTGCGGCGGACTCCGCCGGTGCCGGCGCCTCGGCCGCGGAGGAGGACACCACGGGGTCCGGCGCCGACGGCGACGTGCAGCCGGAGAGGCAGACGGCGAGACCGCCGAGCACGAGCGCGATGCGGGCCGCTCGGTTCCGTGTCACGCCCGGCTCCTCCCGACCGGGACGGCTCTCGCTCCGGTCCCCCGGATCAGAACGGGGTCTCCCCGGATCCTACCGAGAGACCGGGAGCGCCTCCGCCGACGCCCGCCGCCACCGGCGGCTCGGGCGCGGCATCACCGCGGTCATGGCCCGACGCGCCCCAGTCCCCCGCCGCGGCGCCCTCGCGCAGCGCCTCCTCGCTCCACGCGGGCTCGGCGGCAGGGGCGGGAGCAGAGGCGCGCCCGACGGTCTTCGTGAAGCTGCTGGTCCCCCAGGCGAGGTCGTGCCCGATGCCCTCGGCCGTGAGGACCACATCCGTACCGGCCTTGCCTCCCGCCTCCCAGGCCCTCACCCCGAGCCGCCCGGTGACGAGGATCCGGTCGCCGCGCGACAGGGAGGACAGCGCGTTGCCGGCCAGGCCGTTGAACGCGGTGACGGTGTACCAGTTGGTCGAGACGTCGACCCAGCGCTGCTCCGAGCGGTCGTAGCGCCGCTGCGTCGAGGCGAGCCGGAAGCTGGTCATCGCGGTGCCGCTGGAGGTGTCGATGCTCCGGGGCTCGGTGCCGATGGTCCCGATGACGGTCAGGGTGTCGGTCATGGTCGTGTCCTCTCTACTCCTGCCCCGCCACGGCTGCGACGGGCACGGCGCCCGGGCGGAGGGGGCTGGTACCGCTCGGGCGCCGCGGGGCCAGTGTCGCGACGAAGGGCCCGCCTCCGAGGTGGAGGCGGGCCCTTCTGGGGAGAGGACGAGCGGATCGTCCCCTGTGGAGGAGCGTTACGACGCGGTGATGTACCTCGAGTAGGACTTGCGGATCTTGTTCACCTTGGGCAGTGCGACGGCCATGCAGTAGCCCTGGCCCGGGTTCTTCGCGAAGAAGTCCTGGTGGTAGTCCTCGGCGGGGTAGTAGACGCCCAGCGGCGAGATCTCGGTGACGATCGGGCCGTCCCACCACTCGGACGCACGGTCGCGCGCGGTCTCGAACAGCTCCTTCTCCTCGTCGGAGGAGTAGAACATCGCCGAGCGGTACTGCGTGCCGACGTCGTTGCCCTGGCGGTTCAGCTGTCGCGGGTCGTGCAGGGTGAAGAAGACGTCGAGGACGACCTGCTCGGGGATGACCTCGGGGTCGAAGGTGACGGCGACGGCCTCGGCGTGGCCGGTGCGCCCGGAGCAGACGTCCTCGTAGTCGGGCTCGGTCGTGCGGCCGCCGGTGTAGCCGGAGACGACGTCGGTCACGCCGTCGAGGACGCGGTAGACGGCGTCCAGACACCAGAAGCATCCTCCGGCGAGTACGAATGTGCGCATTGCGTGTGACTCACTTCCTGTCGCGTCGACGCGTCCGGGGTGCCGGAGGCGTCAGTCGGTCCAACACGCTCACCGCCCCCTGCATTCCGCGGATCCGCCCCCTGCAATAGAGTCGCGGCGTGAGCTACGACGCCGCCCCCGCCCGCTACGACCGCATGGACTACCGACGCACCGGACGGAGCGGCCTGCTGCTGCCCGCCCTGTCGCTGGGCCTCTGGCACAACTTCGGATCCGACCGCTCCCTCGACACGCAGCGCGCGATCCTCCGCCGCGCGTTCGACCTGGGCGTCACACACTTCGACCTCGCGAACAACTACGGACCGCCCTACGGCGCCGCCGAGACGGCCTTCGGCCGCATCCTCGCGGAGGACCTCCGCCCGTACCGCGACGAGATCGTCATCTCGTCCAAGGCCGGATACGACATGTGGCCCGGCCCGTACGGGGACGGCGGCTCGCGCAAGTACCTGCTCTCCTCGCTCGACCAGAGCCTGCAGCGGATCGGCGTCGACTACGTGGACGTCTTCTACTCGCACCGGCCGGACCCGGAGACTCCGATCGAGGAGACCATGGGCGCTCTCGTCTCGGCGGTGGAGTCGGGCAAGGCGCTCTACGCCGGCATCTCGAACTACTCGCCCGAGCAGACCCGGGCCGCGCAGGCGGCACTGGCGGGCAGCGGAGTGCCGCTCCTCCTGCACCAGCCCCGCTACTCGCTCTTCGACCGCGGACCCGAGGACGGCCTCTTCCCCGTGCTCGACGAGCTCGGCACCGGCTGCATCGTCTTCTCGCCGCTGGCGCAGGGGCTCCTGACGGACCGCTACCTCGACGGCACCGTGCCGGAGGGGTCCCGTGCGGCGACGTCGCGCTTCCTCTCCTCCGACCGGATCGACGAGGCGTACCTGACGCGCGCCCGCGGCCTGAACGCGATCGCGCAGCAGCGCGGCCAGTCGCTGGCCCAGCTCGCCCTGAGCTGGGTGCTCCGGGTGCCCACCGTCACGAGCGCCATCATCGGCGCGTCGAGCGTCGCGCAGCTCGAGCAGAACGTCGCCGCGCTGGACGCCGGCCCCCTCTCGCAGGAGGAGATCGACGCGATCGAGGAGTTCGCGGTGCACGGCACGACCCTGCGCTGACGCCCCGGCGGGGCTGTCGGTGGTCGGCCGTAGTCTGCGACAGCACTCGGCCGGTGGGTGCTCCGAGACTCGAGCAGGAGGAACCGATGTCCCTGTCCACGCTGCACGCCACCCGCACCCCGCCGACGCTCACCCGGGTCAACGCCCGGCTGTGGCGCGTGAGCACCGGCTCGGGCGCCGTGGTCGGTCACATCGAGCTGGTCGAGGATCCGCTCGGCGAGCGGTACCGCGCCCGGCTGCTGCGGGCGGGCATGCCCGCCGGCGCCGAGCTCGGCGAGTTCTGGAGCGTCGACGACGCGATCGAGGTCTTCCGCGTCGCCTGACGCGCCGATCCGCCCGGTCGGCGGCGTGCCGACCGGGCCGCGGCGACCGCCCCGGATAGCGTTCGCCCCATGCAGTGGTGGAACGAGTTCATGTCCTGGATCCGCACGAGCGACGGGCACCAGGCGGTCTTCACGGCCGCTGTGGTCCTGCTGGCCGTGGTGGGCGGAGCGATCGTGATCGCCTCCGTCTTCCGAGCGTCCATCGCGCGCCTCATCCGTCAGCAGGATCACGAGCGGAAGAACGCGGTCATCGCGACGCTCGTCGACGCCGCGGTCGACGCCTCGGCCTGGAACGTCCTCAGCAGCCCGGAGCGCGTCCTCAGCGACCGCGCGTCCGCGCAGGCCGAGACGCACCTGCGCCTCCTGCCCGTCAAGGGCTCCGGAGTCGCGGCCAACTGGGCCGCTCACGAGCTCGCCGAGCTGAAGCACACGTCGAGCACCGGCGGCTACCAGACGCAGGCGAGCGTGGGCGAGTTCCGCGACCGCCTCGTGCAGTGGCGGGACAAGCCCGGGCGCGCCCGGAAGGCCTTCCTCGCCGACCTCGAGCGCTGGCGCTTCTCGGAGACGGGTCGAGACCGCTCCGCCGAGTCCGCTCCGTCGTCCGATCGGGCCGCGAGCACCGCCGAGGCCGCTCCCCAGCGCACCGCTCCCCCGGCCGCCGCACCGACCGCCGTCGCACCGGTCGTCGTCGGCGCGGGCTCCGCCTCCGGCTCTGCAGCCCCGCAGACGCCCACGATCGTCCTCCCCGCGTCGGCCGGGGACGCCTCGCAGGAGGAGACCCGCCGCCTGCTCGCCGACGTCGACCGCCTGGAGGTGCCGTCGCGCGAGCGTCCCGTGGAGGAGCTGCCGCCCGTCGACCCGCAGCGCTCGGCTCCTGCCGCCGAGCCGCAGCCGGACGCGGAGCACGACGCGACGCCGTCGGCTCCGGCCGACGGAGACCGCGACGACGTGCCGGCCGACGACGAGGCGGTCGTCCGGGCGGACGAGGCCCGGTTCGAGCGGTCCGCCTCGGACGACGACCGAGGCCAGGAGCGCAGCTCGGTCTGAGTGCTCCCGATTACGAGAAGAAGGCCCCGATCGCGAGTGCGATCGGGGCCTTCTCCGTGGTGCGGGCGGTGCGTGTACTGACTAGCTGTGTGCATCACGTGCACGGGCGACTCGGCCGACCAGTACGGCGAGGGGCGCCGCGACGATCGTCCACGCGACGGCGATTCCACCGAGGATGGCGAGGAGCAGCATGGTCGTACCTCCGTTCGTTACGTCGTTGTAATTCCGGACACCCCAAGACTAGGTGCCTCAATGACACTCAAACGACATCGGGTGGGAAACACGCCGGTGTTGCCTCCGATTTGCCGGTGTGTTACGGGTGCAGCGACCGCGAGTCCTCGTCCGAGGGTCACCGGAGCGGAGGAAAACCCCGTGGGTGCCGGGCGTCACTCCTCGGAGGAGCGCAGCGCCGCTCGAGGAGAGGCCGCGACGCGGTCGAAGGACGGGCGCGAGGCGTCGACGCTGATCCGCACGCCACCGGGACAAGACTAGGGACGGCGACCGGCGCGCTCCCGATCCGATGGTGCCCCCGGCAGGAATCGAACCTGCGACCAAGAGATTAGAAGGCTCCTGCTCTATCCGCTGAGCTACGGGGGCGGACTCCGACCACGATACCGAAGCGCAGGGGCCGCGCCCGCCGGGGCCTAGGCGCCCCGGACGAGTCCCAGCACTCCCACGACCAGGGAGACCACGGCGAGGGCGAGCGACACGCCGATGAGGACCGTGTGCACGCGGAGGAAGGTCGTCGCGCGGCCGTCCGCGTCGCGCGCCCGCGGGTCCTTGCGGACGCGGCGGAGGAAGGGCGGCCAGACGATCGCGTTCCACACGGCGTTGACGATGAGGAGGCAGCAGGCGAGCGTGATCACGAGGGTCCAGTGTAGGAGGAGCGAGGCGGCCGGACCGGGTGTCGGCGGCCGCCGATAGACTGCCCCGCATGAGTAGCGCCCCCGACCGTCTTGTCTGGATCGACTGCGAGATGACGGGGCTCGACCTCTCCGTCGACGAGCTCGTCGAGATCGCCGTCGTCGTCACCGACTTCGAGCTGAACCCGCTCGACGAGGGGCTCTCCCTCGTCATCCGGCCCGACGCGACCGCGCTCGAGAACATGGGCGACTTCGTCCGGTCGATGCACGAGACCTCCGGCCTGCTGGTCGAGATCCCCTCCGGCGTCAGCGTCGCGGAGGCCGAGTACGAGGTGCTGGAGTACGTGCTGAAGCACGTCCCGGCCGAGCAGCAGGCCCCCCTCGCCGGCAACTCGATCGGCACCGACCGCGCCTTCCTCGCGAAGTTCATGCCGCGCCTCGACGGCCACCTGCACTACCGCAACGTCGATGTCAGCACGATCAAGGAGCTGGCACGGCGCTGGTTCCCGCGCATCTACTTCAACGCGCCCAAGAAGCACGGCGGACACCGCGCTCTCGCCGACATCCTCGAGAGCATCCGCGAGCTGCAGTACTACCGCCGTGCCGTGTTCGTGGAGCAGCCGGGGCCGAGCACCGCCGAGGTGCAGGCCGTGTCGGCCGCCGTCGTGGACGAGTTCGCCTCGCGGATGTAGTACTCTCGTACAGTTGCTTCGGCGGGTCACCCCGCCGGAACACGCTCCTGGTGGGTATAGCTCAGTTGGCAGAGCGCCTGGTTGTGGTCTAGGAGGTCGCGGGTTCGAGCCCCGTTACTCACCCCAGTGGCTGTGCATGCAGCGGAAGAGGCCCGGAGTTCCGACTCCGGGCCTCTTCGCACATCCGGCGACCGGCAGCGATCGCCGACGCAGAGAGGTCCCGGATGCTCGAGCTGGACGAGGACGCCTTCGAAGCCCTGGTGATCTCCGAGCTCGACGCGCTCCCGGACGACATGGTCGACGGGCTCGACAACGTCGTGTTCGTCGTGGAGGACCGGCCCGAGGACGGGACCCTGGATCTGCTCGGCTACTACGACGGCGTCGCCCTCACCGAGCGCGAGCGCTACGGCTTCGGCGAGATGCCCGACCGCATCGTGCTGTTCCGCGAGCCGCACCTCGCCGCGTGCGACGATCTGGACGCGCTGCGCGACGAGATCCACGTCACGCTCGTCCACGAGATCGCCCACTTCTACGGCATCGACGACGACCGGCTGCACGAGCTCGGCTGGGCCTGATCACCGCCGAGGGCGAGCCTCTCACCGGCATCCGCGCGTCGCCGCGCTCGGAGGGGACCCCTCAGCCGCGCACCGCTCCCCCGCCGCCCGTGTCCAGCACGAGGTCGGCGTTCTCCCGGGGCCGCTCCCGAGCGCAGTAGGAGCGGAAGTCGCGGTCCCAGGCGTCCCAGTGCGGAGCGAAGAGCTCGCCGTCGCGCTCGAGCGCGCGCACGCGCCGCACCTCGTCGTCGGCCTCGAGCCAGACCACCAGATCGGCGTAGCGGCGCGCGGCGGCGCCGGCCGACCCGCAGCCCTCGAGCACGAGAAGCGTCTCGCGGACGACGCGGCGCCCGGCCGTCGTCCCCGCGGCCCAGTTCCAGGGCCGCCAGTGCGCCGCGAGGCCGAGGCCGTGGGGGCGGACGAGCGTCCCGGCCGTCTCCCGCGACGCCCGGTCCAGGCCCGTCCAGCCGGGGTAGAGGTCGTCCATCCGCACGAGCGCGACCGACGGTGCCGCCGGCGCGAGACGGAGCTGCTCGACCAGCGCGCGCGCGAACGTCGACTTGCCGGAGCCGCTCGGTCCGTCCAGCAGCACCGTCCGACGCCGCCGCGCGATCACGGAGCGGGCGAGGTCGCCCGCCGTGTGATCCGTCAGCGGCAGGATCCGCTCAGCCATGCAGGACGAAGCTCCAGGAGCCGGTGACGACGGCGGCGGTCACGGCGACGGCAGCGATCAGCACTCCGCCCGCGAGCAGCAGGAGGTCGCCGGCTCCGAGGCGCGACTGCCGCGCCCAGGTGCGCGGGACGCCGGAGCCGAAGCCCTTCGCCTCCATCGCCGTCGCGAGCCTGCTCCCCCGCCGGATGGCCAGCACGAGCAGCGAGAACGTGCGGGCCGCGAGGCTGCGGAGCACCTCGACGGGCCCGCGGCCGTCGGCGACCCCACGGGCCCGGCGGGCCATCGACAGGGTGCGCCAGTCGTCGACGAGCAGACCGACGAGCCGCATGCCGGCGAGAGCGCCGAGCACGAAGCGCGAGGGCAGGCGCAGGATCTGCGCGAGGCCGTCCGCCAGGTCCGTCGGGTCGGTGGTGGCGATGAGGACCACGCTCGGCAGTCCGATCGCCAGGACGCGCAGCGCGATGGCCAGCCCGAGGGCGACGGATCCCTCTGTGACCGAGACGATGAGGAACTCCGCGTAGACGGCGCCGCTGTCACGCCCGTAGAGGACTGTCGAGAGGCCGGCGAGCGGAGCCGCGATCCAGACGGGAGCCGTCCGCCGCACGAGCTCACCCGCCCGGAGCCCCGCGAAGGGCAGAACCAGCAGCTCGAGCGCCAGCGCCGTCGCCGCGGAGACCGCATCGACCGTGAGGAGGAGCGCGAACGCGATGACCAGGCTGGCGAGGAGCTTGGCGACCGGGTTGGCCCGGGCGATCCGGCTGCGCGCGGGAACGGAGTCGAGGAGCGTCATCCCGACACCGCCTCGCGGGCGCCGAGGGTGACGACCGAGTCGGCGAGGGCGGCGACCAGCGCCTCGTCGTGGGTGACGGCGAGCACCGCCGTGCCCGCGTCGCGCTGCTCGGCGAGGAGGTCGACGAGCACCTCCCAGGTCAGGCGGTCCTGCCCGAACGTCGGCTCGTCGAGGACGAGCACGGACGGCGACCGGGTGAGGGCGGACGCGACGGCCAGGCGCCGCTTCTCGCCTCCGGAGAGGGTGAACGGATTGGCGTCGGCGAGGTGCGCGAGGCCGAGGCGCTCCAGGAGCTCCTCCGCCCGATGCCGCTCCGTCTCGTCGCGGGCGCCCAGCGCGAGCTCGGCGCGCACGCGAGCGGTGAGGAACTGGTGCTCCGGCTCCTGGAACACCATCGCGATCCGTCCGGCGAGCTGAGCCGAGGTCCAGCGGATCGGCTCGGGGCCCGCACCGGCGCGGAGCGACTCGGAGGCGGTCACCCGCCCCGCGACCGGCGGCAGGAGACCGGCCAGCGTGAGCGCGAGGGTCGACTTCCCCGCGCCGTTGGGTCCCAGCACGGCCGTGGCCCGCGCGGAGTCGACGGCGAGCTCGAGCCCCGAGGCCACGATGGTCGAGCGGCGGCGCCCGAGGACGGGCCGGCCGATGGCGAGGTCGTGCGCGCTCAGGGCGGCGGGCGAGGGCAGCACGCTCGCCCCGCGCCGGGCGGGGGTGTCACCGGGCAGCCAGACGCCGGAGGCGCGGAGCACGTCGTGCGCCCGATCGAGGACCTCGACCGGAGCGCCGTCGGCGACGACCGCGCCGTCCCGCCCGAGCACCACGACCCGGTCGACGAGGCCGACCCACACGTCGACCCGGTGCTCGACGACGATCAGCGTCGCCCCCGTGCGGGCGGCCGTGCGCTCCACCGCCGCCCGCACCTCGCGCACGCCGTCCGGATCGAGGTTGGCGGTGGGCTCGTCGAGGAGCAGGAGCCGCGGACGCATGGCGAGCACACCTGCCAGGGCGAGCCTCTGCTTCTGCCCTCCCGAGAGCGCCGAGGTGGAGTGGTCCAACGGCACGTCGAGCCCGACGTCGCCGAGTGCCTCCCGCACCCGCGCGGGGATCTCCTCGCGCGGCACGCCGAGGTTCTCGCAGGCGAACGCGACGTCGTCGCCGACCCGCGCCAGGACCGCCTGAGTGTCCGGATCCTGCAGCACGAGCCCCGCGACACCGCGCCGGGTGAGCGGCGCGGCTCCGTCGATCTCGAGCTCGCCCGCCGCGGAGCCGTCCTCCTCCCCGCCGAGGACGCCGGCCAGGGCGTGCAGCAGCGTGCTCTTTCCCGCGCCGGAGGGGCCGAGGAGCAGCACGCGCTCCCCCAGCTCCAGCGCGAGATCGAGGCCGGAGAGGGCGTCGCGGGAGCGTCCCGCGTGCCGCCAGCTCCAGCCCCGCGCCCGGACGGAGGCGCCGCTCATCGAGCGCCCGCGCCGGCTCCCTCGACCGTCCGGCCCTCGCGCCCGGAGGCGAAGCGGTCCAGCGCTCCCGAGGCCGCGAGCCCCCGCACCGCGAACCAGGACAGCAGCCCGGCCAGGAGCGCGCCCGAGACGATCGAGGAGGCGACGTAGACGGTCTTGAAGAGCACGTCGTTGACGGCGTAGTACGACAGCAGGTCGTTGATCGCGAGGGCCAGCCCGGCACCGGCACCGGCCAGCATCGCGACGAGCGGACGGCCGCTGCGGTAGAGGAAGAGCGCCAGGACGATCTCCGCGCCGAGTCCCTGCACGAGTCCGGAGATCAGCACGGTGAAGCCCCACTGGGTGCCGATCAGAGCCGACACGGCCGCGGCGACCAGCTCGGTGTAGAGCGCGGCTCCGGGCTTGCGGATGATCAAGCCGCCGAGGACGCCGGCGAAGAGCCAGCCGCCGCCGAGGAGCCCGCCGAGCCCGGGCAGGAACTCGAAGGCGAGGCCGAGGACGTTCGTCGCCAGGCCCCAGGCCCAGAAGACGATCCCGCTCGCAACGGCGACGACGCTCGCCACCACGATGTCGACGACCCGCCAGCGCAGATCGCGCCGGGCCGGGGCGGAGGAGGTGTGGTTCTGCGCGTTCGTGTTCTGCGCGTTCGTGTTCTGCGCGTTCGTGTTCTGCACTGACGTGCCCTTTCGTGGAAGCGAATGGAGGGCACGGGTTGGTAAGAGGAGATCGAAACGTTCCTTCGCTGGCATGACCCAGATCAGGTTCGACGGTCGAAGGCTGCTGCCTTCCTCTCAGCCCGGTGCACCGGACTCCCGTGTTCGTCGGCAATCATAGACGTCATGTCGTGGTCGGTGGTCGTCGTCCTGGCCGTGCTGCTGATCGTCCTGCTGCAGGCTCTGCTCTGGCAGCGCCGTGCGCGGATCCGCCGCGAGCTGCTCAGCTACGGCACGCGGGTGCCCGCGCGCGTCGTCGGGCCGGATCCGGCACGCGGCGATCGCGATTCGGCACGGGATCTGGGCAGGCTCCTGGTCGTCTACCGGACCGCCGAGGGTGTGGAGAAGCGCGCGCAGAAGTACCCGCTGAAGCGGGGGGACGCGTGGATGGCCGGTGAGCCCGCCGCGGTGATCTACGACCCCCGCCGGCCGGACGACGCCGAGCGTCTGATCGTCGGCTTCGGCCGGACGAAGAAGAAGTGGTACCCCGCGCGCCAGCAGCGCGCCAGCTGACGCGGGGCCGCTCCGGCTACTTCTTGAGGGCGCGGATGATGCGCGCGAGGGCCTTGCCGGTCACCCACACGAAGGGGATGCCGACGGCGAGGACCGAGATAACGTTCGGCTGGAACCGCAGGCCGAGGTCGTCCTTGATGTACGCGCCGATCGGGATGACCGTGGCGCCGCCGCCTCCGCCGCCGCCCTCCTGGCCGTCCTCGGAGCCGCTGCCTCCGCCGAAGCCGAACCAGCGGAGGGCGACGGGGACGAGCGAGACGCCGTCGACGGTGACGGGCTCGCCGTAGATCGTCGCGGTACCCGCGGTGGTGACGGTGTCGGCCAGGGAGACTGCGATGTTGGGCATGGTGCGACGGTACTCCGCGGCTCTCCGCGGCGACAAGCGGCCCGCCGGGGCGCACAGGACTCGTCCATGGACCTCCGGGGACCTGCTGCCATGATCGACGGATGTCCGCCCGCACCCGCCGCCGCCGCCCCGTGCGCTCGGCCGCGGTGGCGGTCGCGAGCCTCGTGCTCGCCGCCTTCCTCGCCTTCCACCGCGCGCTGCCCGATCCGATCGGCTGGCTGTCGGTCCTCGAGGTCGGGATCCCCTGGACGGGGCTGCTCGTGCTGCTCCTCATCGCGGCCGCGGCGGCCCTCCGGTCGCGCCGGACGGCGGCCGCGGTCACCGTGCTGGCGATGGTCTACGGCGTGCTGGTGCTGCCGGTCGCACTGCCGGCGCCGGCCGTGCGCTCCGGCTCGTTCACCGTCGTCAGCCAGAACATCGAGACGAGCGGCGACGCCGGTGGGCTCGCCGCCTCGCTCGCCGCCCGCGGCCCCGACGTGATCGCGCTGCAGGAGCTCGACGGAGACGCCGTGGACGCGGTCGACGCCGAGCTGGCCGACGAGTACCCGTACTCGTCCGTCTCGAGCACCGTCGGCGTCTGGAGCCGGACCGAGCTGACCGACGAGGAGCCGCTCGACCTCGGTCTCGGCTGGGAGCGCGCGCTCGCCGTCGACGTCGACACACCGGTCGGCAGCGCTCGCCTGTTCGTGGTGCACCTGGCCTCGTTCCGGCCGGGCGACCACGAGGAGCGGGACACCATGCTCTCGAACCTCGCCACCGCTCTCCGAGACGACGAGTCGGAGCGGACGCTGGTCATCGGCGATTTCAACACGCCGACGGACGACCACCTGTTCGCTCCGGTGCTGGCGGAGGCGGGCCTCGTCCGCACGGGCGGAGTCGGCTTCCCGGCGACCTGGCCGTCCCTGCTGCCGCTCGTCTCGCTCGACCACGCGCTCGCCGACGGCGTCACCGCCGCGACCGTCGCGGTCCTGCCGCCGAACGGCTCCGACCACCGCCCGATCAGTCTGACGATCGGTTCCGCGTAGCGAGCGTGTCGCTGAGGTCGATCCCCTTGGCCGACTCGGGAGCCGACCGGGACAGGAGCGAGGCGGGACGCACGGCCCCGGAGCCGAAGCGGGCGGCCACGCCGTCGACCGCGAGCTCCGCGTCGCGCCAGTCGTCGGAGTCGCTCCACAGGGAGAACGCGACGTCGTCGCCCTCGACGAGCTGCTCGCCGCGCACGCCGATCAGCCGCACGGGCCGCCGCATCGGGTTGGCCGCCTCGAGGAGCGCGGAGGAGGCCTCGTAGAGGACGCGGGCCACGTCCGTCGCCTCGACGAGCGTGCGGGAGCGGGTGAGGGTGCTGAAGTCGCCGAAGCGGACCTTCACCGCGACGGTGCGGCAGCGCACTCCCGAGCGGCGCATCCGCACGGCGACCTTGTCGCAGAGCCGCAGCAGCTCACGACGGACGAGCTCGGGGTCGGCCACGTCATCGGCGAACGTGATCTCGTGTCCGGCGCTCTTCTCGATCTGGCGGGTGTCGACCGGCCGCGGATCCACCCCGTTCGCCAGGGCGTGCAGGCGCCTCCCGGTCGCCTCGCCGAGGGCGGACACCATCGACGGCAGCGGGGTGGTCGCGACGTCGGCGACGGTGCGCAGACCGCGGCGCAGAAGCGCCTCCTCCGTGCTCGCGCCGACTCCCCACAGCGCGCTCACGGGCAGCGGATCGAGGAACTCGCGGACGCCGTCGGCGGGGACGACCAGCAGACCGTCGGGCTTGGAGCGGCCGGAGGCGAGCTTGGCGACGAACTTGGTGCTGGCGATCCCGACCGAGCAGGTCAGCCCGAGCTCGGCGTGCACCCGGCGGCGGATCTCGGTGCCGATCGCGAACGGTGAGCCCGAGATGCGGCGGGCACCCGCGACGTCGAGGAACGCCTCGTCGATGCTCAGACGCTCGACCAGCGGCGTGAAGGAGTCGAAGATCGCCATGACGCGGCGAGAGGCCTCGCGGTAGCGCTCCATGTGCGGCTCGAGGACCACGGCCTGCGGGCAGCGGCGGAGGGCGACCGCCATGGGCATCGCCGAGTTGACGCCGTAGCGGCGCGCCTCGTACGTCGCCGCTGTGACGACGGAGCGCGCTCCGTGGTGGCCCACGATGACCGGCCTCCCGCGCAGATCCGGCCGGTCGAGCAGCTCGACGGAGGCGAAGAACGCGTCCATGTCGATGTGCAGGATGCTCGCGCGCGGGTCGTCGAAGGGCTCGGTCGTGACCTGCCGCCCCGTGCCGTCCTGCTTGCTCATGCGGTGCCGTCCTGCTCGCTCACGCCGCGCCGTCCTGCTCGCTCACGCCGCTCCGTCCTGCTCGACCACACCTCCGGACATGATCGCACCCACCACCGACATCGGCTTCCCGGCCGCTGCGCCCGGGCCGGCCGGGAATGAGCGCCGACCACTCGCGGTTGACCCGAGCACCACGACGCTCCGGAGAGACCATGACGCACGAGCAGCCCGACTCCCCCACCGCCACTGAGACCGGCCCCGGCGCCGAGATGAGCCGCTGGCTCGATCTGCAGGACCGCGCCCACCGCGCCTTCGAGCTCCGGCTGAGCGCCGTCGAGGACTGGTCGGCCCCCACGCCCGACACCGAGTGGGACACGCGCGCTCTGGTGCTGCACGTCGTCCGCGAGCAGCAGCGCGCGCACACGCTCCTCTCGGGGGGCGACGAGTCGGCGCTGCGCCTCGAGTCCGTCGCCACCGATCTGAGGAGCGAGTGGCGTCGCGTGACCGACCGCCTGCGCGACGCTGTCCGCACCGTCGACCCGGCGGCGACCGTGCAGCTGGGGCGCGACACCGTCAGCGCCGTCGAGCTGCTGCAGGAGCAGACGGCAGATGTGACCGTCCACGCCTGGGACCTCGCCCGCGCGACCGGCAGCGACGAGCGGCTGGACGAGGAGCTCGTCGCAGCGGTCTGGGAGCTCTTCGCACCCCAGGAGGAGACCCTGCGCGCGAGCGGCCTCTACGCCGCGCCCGTGCCGGTCGACGACGCCGCCTCCCTCCAGAGCCGCCTGCTCGCCATCACCGGACGCGACGACCGCCTCGCCGCCTGACGGCCCGGCGCCCGGACGCCGTCAAGGCCTGGGGGCGTCCAGGGACGCCGCGGCAGGATGGAGGGGACCACGAACACGGGGCGACCCGCCCCGACGAGGAGAGGAACGTCCATGACACGCATCGCCGTCATCGGAGCCCACGGCAAGGTGGGGCAGCAGATCCTGCACCTGCTCTACGACGCCGGCCACGAGTCGGTCGGAGTGATCCGCAACCCCGATCACGCCGAGGACATCGTCCGGCTGGGCGGCGAGCCGCTCGTGCACGACCTCGAGGACACCACGCCCGAGGCCTTCGCCGAGGCGCTGGGCCACGTCGACGGCATGGTCTTCACCGCCGGAGCCGGACCCGACTCGGGCCCGGAGCGCAAGCGCACCGTCGACCTGGGGGCGTCCGTCCTCAGCCAGAAGGCCGCCGCGATCGTCGGGGTCCAGCACTTCGTGCAGGTCAGCGCGATCGGTGTGGACGAGCCGCTCCCCGAGGACACGGAGGAGGGCTGGAAGGCCTACGTCGAGGCCAAGCGCGACGCCGACGCGGCACTGCGCGACTCCGGCCTCGACTACACGATCCTCCGCCCGGGCGGGCTGACGGACGACGAGGGCACCGGCACGATCACGCTCGGCACCTCCGTCGAGAAGGGGAGCATCCCGCGAGCGGACGTCGCCGCGACGGTGATCGCCGCCCTGGCGCAGCCGACCTCCATCGCGAAGACGTGGGAGATCGTCTCCGGTCCCACCGCGATCGAGGACGCGGTGGCTCAGGGAGCCTGAGCCCCGGCACCTCCTCCTAGAGTGGGGCGGGTGGGTGCTCACCCGCCCCGCCCCTGGATCCGCAGCTACGCGCCCGGCGTGCCGACGGAGCTCGAGCTCCCGACCGGCTCGCTCGTCGACATCGTCACCGAGTCGGCCGAGCGCTATCCCCACCAGGTCGCGCTCGAGTTCTTCGGCCGTTCGACCAGCTACTCCCAGCTCGCCGACGAGGTGGAGCGGGCCGCCGAGGGACTCCGCCGCCTGGGCGTCCGCGCGGGCGATCCGGTCGCCCTCGTCCTCCCGAACTGCCCGCAGCACGTCGTCGCCTTCTACGCCGTCCTCCGGCTCGGCGCCGTGGTGGTCGAGCACAACCCGCTCTACACCCCGCGCGAGCTGCGCCACCAGTTCGAGGACCACGGCGCTCGTGTCGCGATCGCCTGGAACCGCGTCGTGCCGACGGTGCAGGACCTCCCGGCCGATCTCGGCGTCGAGACCGTCGTCGCCGTCGACCTCACCCGCGCGATGCCCGCCTCGATGCGCGCAGCCCTCCGCTTGCCGCTGAAGAAGGCCCGGGAGTCGCGCGCCGCGCTGACCGGACCGGTCCGCGGTGCGATCGAGTGGGAGTCGCTGCTGCGCCGGCGGATCGACCCGGCGCACCCGCGCCCGGTCGCGGAGGACCTCGCGGTCATCCAGTACACGAGCGGCACGACCGGCACGCCCAAGGGCGCCGAGCTGACCCACGCGAACCTGACGGCGAACGCCGCCCAGTCGCGCGCCTGGGTGCCGACGGTCCGCCGCGGCGACTGCGTGGTCTACGCGGTGCTCCCCATGTTCCACGCCTACGGGCTGACGCTCTGCCTCACCTTCGCGATGAGCATGGGCGCGCGCCTGGTGCTGTTCCCGAAGTTCGACCCGGAGCTGGTGCTGAAGGTCGTCAAGAAGCACCCCGCCACCTTCCTCCCGGCCGTTCCGCCGATCGCGGAGCGCCTGGCGCGCAGCGCGCAGCAGCGGGGCGTCTCCCTCCGCGGCATCGAGATCGCCATCTCCGGCGCGATGCCGCTCGACCCGGCGCTGGTCGAGTCGTTCGAGGCGCTGACCGGAGGCACGCTCGTCGAGGGCTACGGCCTCTCGGAGACCTCTCCGGTCCTGATGGCCAACCCGGTCGGTCCGACGCGACGCGCCGGGACGGTCGGGCTCCCGCTGCCCGGCACCGACGTGCGGATCGTCGACCCCGAGGATCCCGACACGGAGGTGGCGACCGGCGAGCAGGGCGAGCTGGTCGTGCGCGGTCCGCAGGTGTTCCGGGGCTACCACCGCAAGCCCGACGAGACGGCGGCGACCTTCACCGGCGACGGCTGGTTCCGCACCGGCGACATCGCGACGATCGACGAGGACGGCTTCGTGCGCATCGTCGACCGGATCAAGGAGCTCGTGATCACGGGCGGCTTCAACGTCTCGCCGTCCGAGGTGGAGGAGGTGCTGCTCCGCCTGCCCGAGATCAAGGAGGTGGCGGTGGTCGGCCTGCCCGATCCGCGCAGCGGCGAGTCCGTGGCGGCGGCGGTCGTCCTGGAGCCGGGCGCGCAGCTCGACGTCGCAGCCGCCCGCAAGGCCGTCCGGGAGGCGCTGACCCCCTACAAGGTGCCCAAGCGGATCACCGTCGTCGACGAGCTGCCGCGGAGCATGATCGGCAAGGTCCTCCGCCGCCAGGTGAAGGCCATGCTGACCGACGAGGACTAGCCCGGAACGAGCGAGGGCCCCCGACCACTGTCCGTGATCGGGGGCCCTCTGCAACGAGGCTAGAAGCCGAAGTCGCCGCCTCCGAAGTCGCCGCCCCCGCCGAAGTCGCCTCCGCCACCGAAGTCGCCGCCGCCGGAGTCGCCCCAGCCGCCGCCGTCTCCGGCGTCCGCACCGGAGGCGTCCGCACCTCCCGCATCCGCTCCGCCGTCGGCCGAGGCGTCTCCCCCGCCGTCACCGCCGGCGTAGTCGCCTCCCGCGTCGGGGAGGAACGCGCCCGCGATGGCCGAGCCGATCGCGAACCCGGCGATCGTGCCGAGCATCGAGGAGGCGAGGACGCCGCCGAAGCCCATGCCTCCGCCGCCGGAGAAGCGCCGCTCCATGAATCCGGGCTGGCGCAGCTCGCTCCGCGTGGCGGACTGGGCGAGCGTGCGGGGGTCGTCGTCCTTCGGCGCGTCGCCGACAGGGGCCCCCTCGCTGAGCTGTCGGAAGACCTGCTGGCGCTGCTCCGGGGTCAGCTGCTCGAAGGCCTCGCGGTGCACCTGCTCGATCGCCTCGGGCGGCGCGGTGCGGAGGAGGTAGCGGTAGCGCTCGATGGCACGCTCATCGTCGGTGCGCGGAGACGTCGCCGGAGGGGAGCCGTACTCGGGCCTGCGGTCCGCGGCCTGCGGCGGCGCGTACGTCGAGCGGCGTGCGCTCTCGGGCTGCTCGTCGCGGCCCAGCAGTCGGTCCAGGAATCCCATGATCTCCTCCTCGGCGCCCGACGGACGCACACCGCCACCGTAGGCCTCTCACCGCTCCGGGTGCTGAGCGTTCTCTCAGAGGCTGCTCCGAGCGGGGGCCTCGGTCATTTCTGCTTCGGGATGACCACCCACATCACGAGGTAGGCGATGATCTGCGGCCCCGGGAGGAGGCACGAGAGCACGAACAGGAGACGCACCACGAAGGGGCTCCAGCCGAATCGGCGGGCGAGACCGGCACAGACGCCGGCGATGATCCTGCCCCGACGGGGGCGCACGAGAGTAGCCATGACTCCACTCTGGCGCAGGGCGCCTGAGCGGGGCATCCGGGAAACCCCCTAGGTCTGCGCGGGAGTCCCGTCGAGCTCCTCGGGCCGGAACGCTCCGACCGAGCGGGCGAAGGCGGCCGCGCGCTCGGCGTCGGCCTCCGGCCAGACCACGTGGAAGCGCTCGAAGACCACGTCGCCGAGGCCGCCCGGTGAGACGCGGGCGAAGTAGCGGCGGTGGCCGTCGAGCCAGGAGGCGCGCGTGCGGTCCCCCTCGCCCTCGGCCCAGGCGAACGCGTCGTCGACGGAGTCGAGCGGACCGGTCCGCACCTCGTCCGTCACGAGGACGACACGCGCCGCTCCCGCGCCGTCGCAGACGATCCAGTGGTCGCCCGCGACGGGCGCCCCCTCCTCGGCGAGGGACGCCGTGGCCGTCTTCACTCCGCGCCGCACCAGGCCCAGCAGCTCGTCCGCCATCGCCGTGCTGTCGCCGAACGACTCGACCGGCGGGAGCGCTTCGTCGACTCCCGGATGCGTGGAGCGGTACTCCGCCCAGAGGAGCGCCGCCGAGGCGGCATCGGCGTCGGGGAGGGCCGTGCGCTCCGGCGCGACGGGCACGAGCGCCACGATGTTCGCCCCGGCCAGGGAGGCGGGATCGTCGGGGTGGTTGTCGGGCGTGGTGATTGTGTCGAAGGGCCAGTGCTGCTGGAGCCAGCGGCGCGCGTAGGCGTCGAGCTCCTCCTCGAGCCGCGAGCCCCGGACGGCGGGGACGACCCACCAGGAGGCCTCGGCGGAGTCGCCGCCGCCGGGCCGGACGCTCAGAGCGCCCAGCGCCTCGGTGCGGTCCGGCCCGACGAGCAGGAACGCGTGCGCTCTGCCCGCACGCGACTCCTCCTCGAGGCGCAGGAGACCGCGTACGTCGTCGCCGAGGGACGCCGACGGCAGGGCGGCCGGATCGTCCCCGCGGAGGAGAGCCGCGAGCCACGGTCGCTGCTCGCCGATCACCGCGTGCAGGAGGTCCGCATCGCTCGAGACGAGGGGACGCAGGAGGGCGCCCGCCGGCAGCTCGAGCCGCGCGGGAAGGGGCGCGTCGCCGGTTCCACCGCTCATGACCGCACCTCCCCGCGCACCGGCTCAGCCGGCCGCGCGCTCCAGCACGAGCTCGCGGACGCGGGCGGCGTCGGCCTGCCCCTTCATGGCCTTCATCACGGCACCGATCACGGCACCGGCGGCCTGAACCTTGCCGTCGCGGATCTTCGCGAGCACGTCGGGCTGCGAGGCCAGTGCCGCATCGATCGCCTCGATGAGCGCTCCGTCGTCCGAGACGACCGCGAGTCCCCGGGCGTCGACGACCTCCTGCGGGGTGCCCTCTCCGGCGATGACGCCCTGGAGGACCTCGCGGGCGAGGCGGTCGGTCAGCGTGCCGCTCTCGATCAGACCGGCGAGCTCGGCGACCTGCGCCGGAGTGACCAGGGAGGCCGGGTCCTCGCCCGCCGCGTTCGCGAGGCGCGCGATCTCCCCGGTCCACCACTTGCGGGCCGCCTGCGGAGCGGCTCCCGCGGAGACGGTCTCGGTGATCTCGACCAGCAGGCCGCTGTTGGCGACGTCCTGGAACTCGAGGTCGGTGAAGCCCCACTCCTGCTTGAGGCGGCGGCGGCGGTCGGCGGGCTTCTCGGGGAGCGCGGCGCGCAGCTCCTCGATCATCTCGGGGCTCGGCACCACCGGTAGCAGGTCGGGCTCCGGGAAGTAGCGGTAGTCGTCGGCGTCGCTCTTGGGCCGGCCCGCGGAGGTGCGGCCGGTGTCCTCGTGCCAGTGGCGCGTCTCCTGAGTGATCGTGCCGCCCGCGGCGAGGATCGCCGCCTGGCGCTGGATCTCGTAGCGGACGGCGCGCTCGACCGAGCGGAGCGAGTTGACGTTCTTGGTCTCGGTGCGGGTGCCGAGCTTCTCCTGACCGATCGGGCGGAGCGAGACGTTCGCGTCGCAGCGCAGGTTGCCGCGCTCCATCTTGGCGTCCGAGATGCCGAGCGCCAGCACGATGTCGCGGATCGTCGCGACGTAGGCCTTCGCGTACTCGGGCGCGCTCTTCCCCGCGCCGTAGATGGGCTTCGTGACGATCTCCACGAGCGGGACCCCCGCGCGGTTGTAGTCCACGAGCGAGTACTCGGCGCCCTGGATGCGGCCGGTGGCGCCGCCGACGTGCGTGAGCTTGCCGGCGTCCTCCTCCATGTGCGCGCGCTCGATCGGGATCTGCACGAGCGAGCCGTCGGCCAACTCGATCTCGACCGAGCCCTCGAAGGCGATCGGCTCATCGAACTGCGATATCTGGTAGTTCTTCGCCAGGTCCGGATAGAAGTAGTTCTTGCGCGCGAAGCGGCTGGACGGGGCGATCGAGCAGCCCAGGGCGAGGCCGAGGCTGATCGAGTAGCGGACGGCCTGCTCGTTCACGACCGGCAGCGAGCCCGGGAGGCCGAGGTCGACCGGGGTCACGTTCGTGTTGGGCTCGGACCCGAACTCGTTCGGCGCGTCCGAGAACATCTTGGTCTTCGTGTTGAGCTCGACGTGCACCTCGAAGCCGAGCACCGGCTCGAAGGTCTCGAAGACCTCGTCGTAGTCCATCAGCTCGGGAGCGGACGTGTGCGCGGAGGCCATCAGACGGCACCTTCCTCGGTCGCGGAGAGCACGGAGTGGGTCAGGTCGGGGGCCTGCGCGAGGAGCGGGCGGCCCCACTTCTCCTCGAGCAGCGCCTCGAGCGCGGCGCCCACGGTGTAGAGGCGCACGTCCTCCCGGGCGGGAGCGAGGAACTGGATGCCGACGGGCAGCCCGTCCTCGTCGGCGAGGCCGGCGGGGACGGAGATGCCGGGGATGCCGGCCAGGTTCGCCGGGATGGTCGCGACGTCGCCGCGGTACATCGCCAGCGGGTCGTCGAGCTTCTCGCCGAGGCGGTAGGCGGTCGTCGGTGCCGTCGGCGAGGCGATCACGTCGACGTCCGCGAAGGCCGCGTCGAAGTCCCGCTGCACCAGGGTCCGGACCTTCTGCGCGCTGCCGTAGTAGGCGTCGTAGTAGCCGGCCGAGAGGGCGTAGGTGCCGAGGATGATCCGGCGCTTGACCTCGGGGCCGAAGCCCTGCTCGCGGGTCGCGGACATGACCTGCTCGACCGTGCCGCCGCCCTCCGGCGTGACCCGGAGGCCGAACCGGACCGAGTCGAACTTGGCGAGGTTGCTGGAGGCCTCCGCGGGGAGGATCAGGTAGTAGGCGGCGACCGCGTGCTCGACGCTCGGGAGGCTCACCTCGACGACCTCGGCTCCGGCGCCCTGAAGGATCTCGAGCGCCTCGTGGAAGCGCGCCAGCACGCCGGGCTGGAAGCCCTCGCCGCCGTCGAGCTCCTTGACCACGCCGATCCGGAGGCCCGTCACGTCGGCGCGGCGCACCGCGTCGGCGAAGGAGGGCCAGGAGTCGCGCAGCGACGTCGAGTCGCGCGGGTCGTGGCCCGCGATGACGTCGTGCAGCAGCGCGGAGTCGAGGACCGTCCGGGAGACGGGGCCGATCTGGTCGAGGCTCGAGGCGAGCGCGATCGCTCCGTAGCGGGACACGCCGCCGTAGGTCGGCTTCACGCCGACGGTGCCGGTCACGTGCGCGGGCTGGCGGATCGATCCCCCGGTGTCGGAGCCGAGGGCCAGGGGCGCCTCGTAGCTCGCGACGGCCGCGGCGGACCCGCCGCCGGAGCCGCCGGGGATGCGGTCGAGGTCCCACGGGTTGTGGGTGGGGCCGTAGGCGCTGCGCTCGGTGGTCGAGCCCATCGCGAACTCGTCCATGTTGGTCTTGCCGATCGGGACCAGCCCGGCCTCGCGGACCTTGCGCATGACGGTCGCGTCGTAGGGCGGGCGCCAGCCCTCGAGGATGCGGGAGCCGCTCGTGGTCGGCATGTCGTTCGTGACGATGACGTCCTTGACCGCGAGAGGCACTCCGGCGAGGGGGTGCAGCGACGCGCCGTCGGCGCGCCGGCGGTCGATCGCCTCGGCGGACGCGACCGCGCCCTCGCGCGCGACGTGGAGGAAGGCGTGGACCGCTCCGTCGACCGCGTCGATGCGCTCGAGGTGGGCGCGGGTGGCCTCGACCGAGGAGACCGAGCCGTCGGCCAGCTTCTCGGAGAGGGCGGACGCGCTGAGGCGGACGAGCTCGTCGCCGTGCGCGCTCACTGCTCCTCCCCCAGGATCGCGGAGACCTGGAAGCGGCTGCCGTCGTGCTCGGGCGCGCCGGAGAGCGCCTGCTCGAGCGTGAGGGTCTCGCCGACCACGTCGGGTCGGAAGACGTTCTCGAGCGGGATCGGGTGGCTGGTCGCCGGCACCTCGGGCGTGGCGACGGCCTGGACCGCGCGCACGGAGTCGACGATCTGGCCGAGCTCCCTGGTGAGGCTCCCGATCTCGTCGGAAGTGAGGTCGATCCTGGCCAGCTGGGCCAGATGGGCGACCGTGTCGGCCGTGATCTCGGACATGCGTCTCCGTCTGGTGGTTCGGGGGGATTTCCGGCCGCCAGTCTACTCGGCGCGCCCGCACCGCCTCCGCCCGCGCCGCCCGCCCGTCAGGAGCCCCCGAAGAGGCTGGAGCCGTGCTTCAGGAGTGCGTTGTACGCCCCCTCGTAGGTGGTCGGCAGGTCCTCGCCGGGCTCGCCGTACCGGGCCAGCAGCAGGCCCATCAGGCCGACGGCGGGCGGGCTCAGCGGCTTGTCGCGGTTCACGTGCGCTGGATGCGCCGGTGCCGACTCGGGGTTCGGGGGCAGGTACTGCGGCACCGTGGTCGGCCAGTCGCCGATCTGCCGCGGCTCGTCGAGGGTCAGCACCCCGAAGAGGTCCAAGGCGGAGGCGTCGCGAGCGGTCAGCGGCTCGAGGCCGTGCAGGGCACTGAGGGTTCGGATCACGGCGCCGTGGTGCAGCTCGTCGTGCACGATCGTGCCGGCCCTCGTGTACGCCGAGACCGCGATCGTCGGCACGCGGCAGCCGAGCCGGTCGAAGGCGAAGCCCATCTCGCCCTCGCGGCCGTCGCCCGGCGGAGTCGCCGACGGCGGGGGGACGTGGTCGTAGAGGCCGCCGTGCTCGTCGAAGGTCGCCAGCAGGAGCGTGTTCACCGCGTTCGAGCCGGTCGTGCTCGCGCTCTCCCGGATCGCCGAGTACACCTGGTGCAGCAGCAGCTCGCCGGCGCGGACGTCGGACAGCGCGCTGTCGTAGACGGGCGTGCCGTCGACCTCGTCCTCGTGGAGGACGCCGGTCGGCGGGTGCATGTCGTTGTGGTCGAAGACGAGCCGCGGCTCGAGGAAGGCGTAGTCGGGCAGCTCGCCGTTCTCCACGTCGGCGTAGAAGCGGTCCATCGTCGAGAAGTGGGTCTTCCAGTACTTCTCGAGCACCGGCGCGTGCAGGAAGCCGGTGTAGGAGACCACCTGCAGCGCGTCGAAGTAGACGCGCCAGGTCCTCCCCGCCTCCTCGAGGCGGTTGAACACCGTCGGCGCGTCGGCCAGGTCGTCCGCGAGCCACTTCTCGTAGCCGCCGCCCTGCTTGTTGGTGACGAAGCCGTGCGAGGTCGACGCGTGCAGGAAGGACCGGTTGCAGAAGGTCTGGGAGGGGACGGCGCAGAACCACTGGTCGAAGACGGCGAACTCGCGGGCGAGGGTGGAGAAGACGGGCAGCATCTCCGGCGAGAAGCCGCCCATGATCGTCCGCGCCTCCTCCGCCGTGGGCTCCTGCCCCTTCTTCATCACCCTCAGGTGCTGGACGTAGTCCTCGAGGAAGCCGCTCATCGTCGGGGCGGCGGCGTCGGGGGGCGCGTTGAAGGGCGCGGTCATGGCGCCGACGGTGCGGCCGGCGTTCTCGGGCGGATCCACCGTGCCGAAGAGCTGGGTGTTGACGTGCGGGTACTCCTCGCCCGGGTCCGGGTCGGGCTGGCGCATCACGGAGTCGGTGGCGCCCTCGTAGACGTGCGTGCCGACGGTCAGTCCGCCAGCGCTGGTGTTCGTCCGCTCGTCGGGGAGGAGGCCCTCGAAGCTCTCGCCCGCGGGCAGATCGTCCGGTCCGTAGAGGCGGCCGAGGACGTTGTCGAAGGAGCGGTTCTCGAACATGATCACGACGACGTGGTCGAAGCCCGGCTCCGTGCGGGCGGGCAGTCGCGGCTCCTCCTCGCGGCGGGGGCCGGAGGCGACGGCCGCGCCGATCGCGCCGCCGGCGAGGGCTCCGGCTCCGACTCCGGCGGCGGCGGTGCCGGCCAGGAAGCGGCGGCGCGAGCGGGAGCGGGGAGCTCCGTCGTCGTGCTCCGAGGGAGTCCGCTCGCTGGTCATCTCCGCCGCCTCTCCTGCGCCTGCTCGGAGTGTAGCGACGCGCCCGGGACGGCGGCTCGAACGCGGGCGAGCAGTCCGGCCTCCGGCTCGGGGTCGACGTGCGCGCGGCGGGCCGCGTCGCGGAGGCGCCGCCCGACCGGCGCGGGCGGCGCGAACGCCGGCGCCGTGCGGGGCCAGCGCGCGAGGGACCGGTCGGGACCGCCGAGGAGTGCGGCCAGCTCTCGGACCTGCGGATCGACGAGGGCCCGGCGCCCGCCCGCCCGGGCGCGGACGAGCTGCGCGGGAGTCTCCGGACCGAGCGGCACGCCGATCCGTGCACCCGAGGGGACGGCCGAGGCGAGCACGAGCGCCGGCACCGTGCCGGGCCGCTCCGCGCTCCCCCGCGCGGTGACGAGGAGCAGCATCCGCCGCCCCGCCCGCTCCCCGTCGCGGACGGCGTCGAACACGACGTGCAGCAGCTGCTCCGCGAGGCGCGCATCAGCGGATCGATCGGTGCCGGCGGCTGCGACGTCGGCGAAGTCGGCCGGATCGACGAGGGACCGCGGCTCGACCAGGACGAGCGGAGGCAGGGTGCCGGCTGCGGCCTCGGCGGCCAGCGCGTCGATGGGAAGGAGGCGCCCGCCGCGGGAGCCGGCGGCGCCCGGATCGCGGTGGGGCCACTCCGGATCGGCGAGGAGCGTGGTCGAGACGCCCTGCCGCTCGTCGACCGCGAGAGCCCAGCCGGTGCCGGTCTCCCGGGCCGCGCGCAGGGCCGCCGGCACCGGATCGCGGCCGTCGGCGCGCCAGTGGTCGGCCCGGGCGAAGGCAGTGGCGAGGAGCGCGTGCACCGGCAGCATCTCGGGGGCGAAGCGCGCGCCCGGAGGATCGTCCGGGCCGGGCGCGGTCATCACGGCGTCCGTATCACCGGTGAACACCGGACCGTCCGGATCGTCGAGCGCGCCGAGGACCTGGTCGCGGCTGCGGCCGGCGAAGGAGAGCACGACCACGTGGTCGATCCGCCCGAGCACCTCGGCGGTCCGACGCTCGGCGGCGGTGGGCCGAGCCGCGGCGTCGAGCGCGAGCGACGCTGCGTCGGCGAGGGAGCGGCGCAGGAACGCACGCCGCTCCCCGCCGCCCGCGTCAGGCATCGGGCCCGGTCGGCTCCTCCGTGCTCGGGGCGGCCGCGTCCGGGACGGCGTCGGTCTCCGGCACGGCGTCGTCCTCCGGCGAGGCGTCGAAGCGCGATGCGCCGGCGACGTCCCCGTCCGGGCCGGCGGCGGCCTCCTCCGGAGCGTCGGCGGACGCCTCCTCCGGCAGCGCGATCGCGTCCGGTCCCTCCGTCACCAGGAGGTGGAACTCGGCCGCGGTGATGATCCGGAGCCCCAGGGCCTCGGCCTTGCCGAGCTTGCTGCCGGCGCCGGGACCGGCGGCGACGTAGTCGGTCTTCTTGGAGACGCTCGAGCCGGCCTTGCCGCCGGCCGCGAGGATGGCCTCCTGCGCCCCCTCGCGGGAGTACCCCTCCAGGCTGCCGGTCGCCACGACCGTGAGACCCGCGAGCACCCCACCGGCGGCGTCCGCGGCACCGGGACCGGGGTGGCCGGGCGTGGCGAAGCGCACTCCGGCCGCGGCCCAGCGGTCGACGATCTCGACGTGCCAGTCGACCTCGAACCAGGCGATCAGGGCGTCGGCGATGATCCCGCCCACCCCGTCGACCGCGGCGAGCTCGTCGCGGCTCGCCCCGCGGATCGCGTCGAGCGAGCCGAAGTAGCCCGCCAGCGCGCGCGCGGCGACCGGGCCGACGTGCCGGATGCTGAGCGAGACCAGCAGACGCCACAGCTCCTTGGTCTTCGCCCGCTCGATGTTCTCGATCAGCCGGAGGGCGTTGGTGGAGGGCACGGAGGCCGCGTCTCCCGCGAAGGCTCCCGCCTCCGGGTCGAAGGCGCCGTCCTTGGCGAGCTGCCGCTTGCGCTTGAAGGGCGTGACGACCTTCGGATCGCCCTTCGCGTCGAGCTTCTGCAGACCCGTCTCGGAGTCGCGGACGACGACCTCGATCGGGAAGAGATCGGCCACCGTGAGCTCGAACAGGCCGGCCTCGGTCCGCAGCGGCGGCTCGGCGGGCACCAGGGGCTGGGTCAGGGCGGCGGCACTGACCTCGCCGAGCGCCTCGATGTCGAGCGCGCCGCGGCTGCCGATGTGCTCGACGCGCCCGCGGACCTGCGCGGGGCAGGACTCCGCGTTGGGGCAGCGCAGGTCGACGTCGCCCTCCTTGGCCGGAGCGAGCGTGGTGCCGCACTCGGGGCACTGCGTCGGCATCACGAACTCGCGCTCGGAGCCGTCGCGGAGCTCCACCACCGGGCCGAGCACCTCGGGGATGACGTCCCCGGCCTTCCGCAGCACGACCGTGTCGCCGATGAGCACGCCCTTGGCCTTGACCACGTCGGCGTTGTGCAGCGTGGCCTGGCGCACCTCGGACCCCGCGACCTTCACCTTGGTCATCTGGGCGAACGGCGTCGCGCGGCCGGTGCGCCCGACGCTCACCACGATGTCGAGGAGCTTCGTGTGCACCTCCTCGGGCGGGTACTTGTAGGCGATCGCCCAGCGCGGCGCCCGGCTGGTGGCGCCGAGCTCGTCGTGCAGCTCGAGCTCGTCCACCTTCACGACCACGCCGTCGATCTCGTGCTCGACCGAGTGCCGCTCGCGGCCGTAGCGCTCGACGAAGGCGAGCACCTCCTCCACCGAGGCCGAGACGCGGTTGTGGCCGCTCACCGGCAGTCCCCAGGAGGAGAGGAGCCCGTAGACCTCGGACTGGGTCGCGACCGACGGGTCCGGCCAGGCGCCGATGCCGTGCACGTAGAGCGCGAGGGAGCCGACGCGCGCCTCGCCGGCGCGCAGGTCGAGACCCGACTTCTTGTCGAGCTGCTGGCGGAGGCCGCCGCTCGCCGCGTTCCGCGGGTTGGCGAAGGTCGGGAAGCGCCGCAGCGCACTCGTGCGCGCCTTCTCCTCCTCGAAGACGCCGCGGGTGGCGGCCGGGCGGGTCGACCAGCGGGTCCGCGCCTCCTCGACCGCCTCGTCGCGCAGCGTCTCCTGGAGGGCGTTCAGCTCGGCGAAGGCGGCCACGGGGATGAAGACCTCGCCGCGGACCTCGACGAGTGCCGGGTGGCCCTCACCGGAGAGGCGCTCGGGGATGCCCGCGACGCGGAGGGCGTTGACGGTGACGTCCTCGCCGGTGCGGCCGTCGCCGCGGGTCGCCGCCGTGACGAGGCGGCCGTTCTCGTAGTGGAGGGAGATCGCGAGCCCGTCGATCTTGAGCTCCGTGAGCCAGGCGACGGGGCGGTCGGCCGAGGCCACCGTCTTCTCGCACCACTCGCGCAGCTCCTCGGCCGAGAACACGTTGTCGAGGGAGAGCATCCGCTCGGCGTGGTCGATCGGGGCGAGGCCCGCTCCGACGATCCCGCCGACCGTCCGCGTCGGCGAGTCCTCGGCGGCGAGCTCGGGGTGCTCGGCCTCGAGCGCGGCGAGCTCGCGCACCAGGGCGTCGTACTCGGCGTCGGACAGCGGCGAGGAGTCGGCCGCGTAGTAGTCGTCGCTCGCCGACCGGATCCGCGCCCGCAGCTCCTCGACGCGGGCGGCGGGCTCGACGGCGCTCATCGGAGCACCGCGGCGTCGGCAGCGACCGTGCGGTCGATCGTGCACTGGCCCAGCACGCGGGTGCCGAGGTAGACGACGGCCGTCTGGCCGGGGGCGACGCCGTCGAGCGGCGAGTCCGGAGTGATCACGAGCTCCACCCTGCCATCGACGTGCGACACCACCGCGGAGGCGGGGACCGGGTCGGCGTGCGCGCGGATCTGGACGTCGCAGCGGAAGGGCGCGTCCGCGTCCTCGGGAGCGGCGCCCGCCCAGGTGAACCGCTCGCCGGCGATCTCTCCGATGCGCAGAGCCTCGCGCGGACCGACCACGACCTCGTTGCTCACCGGCCGCACCTCCAGGACGAAGCGGGGCCGTCCGTCGGGCGCGGGGACGCCGAGGTGCAGGCCCCGGCGCTGGCCCACCGTGTACCCGTGGGCGCCCTCGTGGGAGCCGACCACCGCGCCGTCCCGATCGACGACCGCTCCGGTCTCGGGGGCGACGCGCTCGGCGAGCCAGCCGCGGGTGTCGCCGTCGGGGATGAAGCAGATGTCGTAGCTGTCGGGCTTGCTCGCGACGCTGAGGCCCCGCTCCGCCGCCTCCGCGCGCACGATCGCCTTGGACGGCGTGGAGCCGAGCGGGAACATCGAGTGCCGCAGCTGCTGCTCCGTCAGCACGCCGAGGACGTAGGACTGGTCCTTCGCCTCGTCGCTCGCGCGATGGAGCTCCGGGGAGCCGTCGGCGGCGGTGCGGAGGGAGGCGTAGTGGCCGGTGCAGACCGCGTCGAAGCCGAGGTCGAGAGCCTTCTCGAGCAGGGCGGCGAACTTGATCCGCTCGTTGCAGCGCATGCAGGGGTTCGGGGTGCGGCCCGCCGAGTACTCGGCGACGAAGTCGTCGACGACGTCCAGCTTGAACCGCTCGGAGAAGTCCCACACGTAGTACGGGATGCCGAGGACGTTCGCGGCGCGCTGCGCGTCCATCGAGTCCTCGATCGTGCAGCACCCCCGGCTGCCGGTGCGCAGCGTGCCGGGCATCCTGCTCAGAGCGAGGTGCACGCCCACCACGTCGTGCCCAGCCTCCACCGCGCGGGCCGCGGCCACCGCCGAGTCCACTCCACCGCTCATCGCCGCCAGAACCTTCACCGTGCGAGTCTACGTTTCCCGCGGGCGCGGCCGGCAGGGGTTCAGCCGGGCAGCACCGTGCGGTTCGAGAGTCCGGCTCGGGCGGCGCGGGCGTAGGCGCCGGGCAGCGCGGCCAGGAGGGCGTCGACGTCCGCGTCGGTCGAGGTGTGGCCGAGCGTCATCCGGAGCACCCCGCGGGCCTCGTCCTCGCTCCGGCCGAGCGCGAGGACCACGTGCGAGGGCTCCGGGATCCCCGCCGTGCAGGCGGATCCGGTCGAGACGGAGACGCCCGCGGTGTCGAGGAGGAAGAGGAGGGAGTCGCCCTGCGCACCGGGGAAGGCGAGGTGCGCGTTGTTGGCGACCCGGCGTCCGGAGTCGAGGGCGGGCCCGGTCAGGGTCGCCCCCGGCACGGCGGCGAGGACGCCCGCGACGAGCCGGTCGCGCAGGGCGGCCAGGCGCTGCGCCTCCGCCGACAGCTCGGCGTCCGCCTCGACCGCGGCGGCGGCGAAGGCCGCGGCGCCGGGCACGTCCTGGGTGCCGGAGCGGACGCCCCGCTGCTGTCCGCCTCCGTGCAGCACCGGGACCACGCGGGCGTCGCGGGCGAGCACGAGCGCACCGGTCGCGATCGGCCCGCCGACCTTATGACCCGAGACGCTGACGGCGGCCAGTCCCGCGCCGCGCCCGGAGCCGGAGGCGCGGCGGATCTCGGCGATCCGCAGCGGCACGTGTCCGAGGGCGGCGACCGCGTCGACGTGGAGGGGGACGCCGGCGCGGGCGCACGCGGCCGCCAGCTCGGCGATCGGGTTGATCGTCCCGATCTCGTTGTTGACCCAGAGCACCGTGACCAGGGCGACCGAGCCGGGGTCCTCCTCCAGCGCCGCGGCGAGCGCCTCCGGCCGCAGGGTGCCCTCGTCGTCGAGAGGCAGCCACTCGAGGACGGCGCCCTCGTGCTCGGCGAGCCAGGCGGCGGAGTCGAGCGTCGCGTGGTGCTCCCCCTCGGCGACCAGGACTCGGACGCGGGCCGGGTCCTCGCTCCGGCGCTGCCAGTAGAGGCCCTTGATCCCGAGGTTGACCGCCTCGGTGCCGCCGGCGGTGAGGATCACCTCGATCGGCTCGCAGCCGAGCACCCCGGCGAGCGCCGACCGGGCGTCCTCCAGCCGGCGGCGCGCCTCCTGGCCGGAGCCGTGGACGGAGGAGGGGTTGCCGCCGTGGGCGGACGCCTCCGCGAACGCGGCGAGCGCCGAGACGCGCAGCGGGGTGGTCGCGGCGTGGTCGAGGTAGATCACAGCAGCCCTTCGTCCCGCGTCGGGGGCACGGAGGGAGCCGGTGCCCGTCACTACTGTAAGTCGCATGACCTCTCACGATCCCCTGGCCCGGCTCGGCGTGACCGTGGACGATCAGGGCGGTGAGCTGCGGGTCTGGTCCGAGAGCGCGAGCGCCGTCGATCTGCTGCTGTACGACGAGAAGGACCCGACCTGGGTGACCCGCACGGTCCCGCTGGCGCGCGACGACGCCGCGGTCTGGTCCGCGCGCTCCGATCTGCTGGCCCCCGGCCGCCGCTACGCCCTGCGCGTCGACGGGCCGACGGGCCCCCGGCACCGCTTCGACCCCCGCCGGGCCCTGCTGGAGCCGTACTCCCGCGGCCTGCACCGGGTGGCGGAGAACGAGTGGCGCTCGGTCGTCGTGGACGACGCGTTCGACTGGGGCTCCTCCTCCCGGCCCGGCACCCCGATGGACCGCACCGTGATCTACGAGGCGCATGTGAAGGGGCTGACCCGGCTGAACCCGGCGCTCCCCGTGGAGCTGCGCGGCACCTACGCCGGCCTGGCGCACGAGTCGACGGTCTCGGCGCTGCTCGAGCTGGGCGTGACGGCGGTCGAGCTGCTGCCCGTGCACGCGTTCGTGTCGGAGCAGCGCCTGCTGCGGCAGGGGCTGACCAACTACTGGGGCTACAACTCGCTGAACTTCTTCGCCCCGCACGCCGCGTACGCCTCCTCCACCGCGCAGCGCGGCGGACCGACCGCGGTGCTCCGGGAGTTCAAGGGGATGGTGAAGCTCCTGCACGAGGCCGGCCTCGAGGTGATCCTGGACGTGGTCTACAACCACACCGCCGAGGAGGGGCCGGGCGGGCCGATGTCGAGCCTGCGCGGGATCGACGACGCCGGCTGGTACCGCCAGACGCCCGAGGGCCACTACGTGGACGTCACCGGCTGCGGGAACACGATCGACTTCGGCCGGCCCGCGGCGCAGCGCCTCGCGCTGGACTCGATGCGCTACTGGTCGGGCGAGGTCGGGATCGACGGCTTCCGGCTCGACCTGGCCGCGACCCTCGGCCGGGACGAGATCGCGCACTTCCGGAGCGACCACCCGCTGCTGCGGGCCGCGGTCGAGGATCCGGCGCTGGCCGGCGTGAAGATGATCGCCGAGCCCTGGGACGTGGGAATGGGCGGATGGCAGACGGGGAACTTCCCGGCCGGGTGGTCGGAGTGGAACGACCGCTACCGCGACCGCGCCCGCAACTTCTGGCTCTCGGACATCGACTACGCCCGCCGCGCCGGCACGGCCCCCGTCGGCATCGGCGGCTTCGCGACCCGGCTCTCGGGCTCCTCCAACACCTTCTCGGCGGAGCGGGGACCCCTCGCTTCGGTCAACTTCGTCACCGCGCACGACGGCTTCACGCTGGCGGACCTCGTCTCGTACAACGTCAAGCACAACATCGGCAACGGCGAGTCGAACCGCGACGGAGCCGACACCAACCGCTCCTTCAACCACGGCTTCGAGGGCCCCACCACCGACGAGCGGATCACGCTGGCGCGGCGCAAGGCGATGCGGAACCTCCTCGGCACCCTGCTGCTGTCGGCCGGCGTGCCGATGATCACGGCGGGTGACGAGACCGGTCGCAGCCAGCGCGGCAACAACAACGCCTACTGCCAGGACTCGGACCTGACCTGGGTGCGCTGGGAGGGCCTGGCCGACTGGCAGCTCGCGCTCCGCGCGCACACGCGCACCCTGCTGCGCCTGCGGCGTGAGCACCCGGCGCTGCGTCCCTCCCGCTACGGCAGCGGCGACGCGAGCGAGCCGGGCGCCACGACCATGACGTGGTTCGACGCCCACGGGCGCGGGATGAGCGAGCACGACTGGACCTCCGCCGCCAACCGGACGCTGCAGTACCTCGCGGCCTCGACGCCGGTCGAGGGCGAGCCGGACCGTGTCCTGCTGGTGGTGCACGGCGTCGAGCAGGACACCACGGTCGTGCTCGCCGACGGCGAGGGGGTCACCGGTTACACGCGCCTGTGGAACAGCGACGAGCCGGAGCCGCTGGAGCACGGCGAATCGTTCGAGCCGGGGCAGGTCATCCGCGTGGCCGGAACCTCGATGCAGCTCTTCGCCGCGCACGGGCCGGCGGCCGAGCAGGACGCCTGATGGCGAGGAGCGGGCCGGGGACCCCGGCGACCGTCGCGCTGACGGCGGCGGGCGTCCCCTTCACTCCCCGCCAGTACCGGCACGACCCGGCCACGACGCGCTACGGGCTCGAGGCGGCCGAGGCGCTCGGCGTCGAGCCGGAGCGCGTGTTCAAGACCCTGATGGTCGACGTCGACGGCGAGCTCGTGGTGGGCGTCGTGCCCGTCACCGGCTCGCTCGGGCTGAAGGAGCTCGCGGCCGCGGTCGGAGGCAGGCGGGCGGCGATGGCCGACCCCGTGCTGGCCCAGCGCCGGACCGGCTACGTGCTCGGCGGCATCTCGCCGCTCGGGCAGAGGACGCGGCACCGCACCGTGATCGACGAGACCGTCGAGCTCCACGACACGGTGCTCGTCTCGGGCGGGCGCCGGGGCTTCGACATCGAGCTCGCCCCCGCCGACCTCGTCGCCGCGACGGCCGCCCTCCTCGCCGACATCGCGCGCTGACCCCCGATCCCTCGCCGTCCTCCTCCGGGCGCCGTCCTCCTCCCGCGAGATCCCACTCCGGTCCGCGAGACGCCGAGGAAGGCGCACCGGAGCGGCATCTCGCGGAGAGGGACCGGGCGGGGTCAGCCGGCGGCGGCGGCCAGGCCCAGCTCGGCGGAGCGGGCCAGGAGGGGATGCCGCGGTACGACGCGGACGGTGTAGCCGAAGGATCCGCTGCGGTCGAGGGTGACCACTCCGGCGTAGGGCACGCGCCCGACCGCGTCGGCCGGCACCACGGCACCCGACTCCTCGACCACCTCGAGCTCGTGGTGGCGGACCTCGGTGAGCGAGCCGTCAGCGGACGTCGTCCCGTAGACGACCTCGACCGAGACGTCCGCCGGCGAGAGCTCGCCCAGGCGCACGCCCGCCCGCACGGCGAGCCGGTCCCCGCGCTGGGGCACCGCGTCGATCCCGCCGGACTCGACGGACGCGACCGCGACCCCGGGCCAGCCGGCGCGGACCCGCCGCTTCCAGGTCGCCAGCTCCTTGGCCGGCTCGAAGTGGTCGGCGGCGACGGCGCGCCCGGCCTCGGCGGCCGGCGAGTAGAGCGCCTCGACGTACTGGCGCACCATCCGCTCGGCGGAGAGCTCGGGCGAGAGGGTCGCGAGGGTGTGCCGGATCGAGCGCACCCACCGCCGGGGCACGCCGTCGTGATCGCGCTCGTAGTAGCGCGGCACGACCTCGGTCTCGAGCAGCTCGTAGAGCGCCTCGGCCTCGAGCGTGTCGCGGGCCTCCGGGTCGAGCGCGCGGTCGGAGGAGGGGATCGCCCAGCCGTTCTCGCCGTCGAAGTACTCGTTCCACCAGCCGTCGAGGATCGAGAGGTTGAGCGAGCCGTTGAGCGCCGCCTTCATCCCGGAGGTGCCGCACGCCTCGAGCGGGCGCAGCGGGTTGTTGAGCCAGACGTCGGTGCCCGGGTAGAGCAGCTGCGCCATCGCGATGTCGTAGTCCGGCAGGAAGACGATCCTGCGGCGCACGTCCGGCTCCTGCGCGAAGCGGACGAGCCGCTGGATCAGGCGCTTCCCCTCCTCGTCGGCCGGGTGGGACTTGCCCGCGATGACGATCTGGATCGGGTGCTGCGGGTGGGTGAGCAGCGCCCGCAGACGCTCGGGGTCGTGGAGCATCAGGGTCAGCCGTTTGTAGGTCGGCACCCGCCGTGCGAAGCCGATGGTGAGCACGTCCGGGTCCAGCAGCTCGTCGAGCCAGGCCGGCGGGAGGCCGCCCGGGTTCTGCTCGCGCCAGGAGCGGGCGGCCCGGCGGCGGGCGTCCCGCACCAGCTGCTCCCGCATCGCCCGGCGCGCGGCCCACAGCTCGGTGTCGCCGAGCGCACCCGAGGCCCAGTCGGCCCGCGTCGTGTCGTCGGTGCCGAGCCGCTCCTCCGCGAGCCGCCGGAGGATCGGATCGGTCCAGGTGGCCGCGTGGACGCCGTTCGTCACCGAGCCGATCGGCACCTCCGCCGTCTCGAAGCCGGGCCAGAGGCTCGAGAACATCGAGCGGCTGACCTCGCCGTGCAGCGTCGAGACGCCGTTGGAGCGCTGCGCGAGCCTCAGGCCCATGTACGCCATGTTGAACGCCGTCCCGGAGTCCCCCGGCTCGGCGCCCAGCGCGAGCACGTCCTCGACCTGCACGCCCGGGAGCAGCTCCGTGGAGAAGTAATCCTCGATCATCCCGCGGTCGAAGCGGTCGATGCCCGCCGGCACCGGAGTGTGCGTGGTGAAGACCGTGCTCGCCCGCACCACCTGGAGAGCCTGGTCGAAGTCCAGGCCCGCGCCGATCAGGCCGGAGATGCGCTCGAGCCCCTGGAAGCCGGCGTGCCCCTCGTTGGTGTGGAACACCTCCGGGAGGACGCCGCCCGAGACCTCGGCCCAGAGTTCGAGCGCGCGGACCCCGCCGATGCCCAGCAGCAGCTCCTGCAGCAGGCGGTGCTCGCCCCCGCCGCCGTAGAGGCGGTCGGTGACGGAGCGGAGCGAGTCCTCGTTCTCGGGGATGTCGGTGTCGAGCAGGAGGAGAGTCACCCGGCCGACCTCCGCGCGCCAGACCCGGGCGTAGAGCGCGCGTCCCTCGGGGAGCGCCAGCACGATGCGGGCGGGCGAGCCGTCGGCGAGACGGACGACGCGCAGCGGCAGCCCGTCGGGATCGAGCGAGGGGTAGGACTCGAGCTGCCAGCCGTCGGCGGAGAGCTTCTGCGAGAAGTAGCCCGACCGGTAGAAGAGGCCCACGCCGGTGAGCGGCACGCCCAGGTCCGAGGAGGCCTTCAGGTGGTCGCCCGCGAGGATGCCGAGTCCGCCGGAGTACTGGGGCAGCGCCGCCGCGATGCCGAACTCCGGCGAGAAGTAGGCGATCGAGCGCGGGGCGGACTCCGGCAGCGACTGGTACCACCGCGGCTCGGTGCGGTAGCGCTCCAGCTCGTCGCGGAGGCGCCACGCCTCGTCGACGAAGCCCTGGTCCCCCGCCAGCTCGGCGAGGCGCTCGGGGCTCACCGCTCCGAGCAGGGCGGTGGGGTCCGCTCCCCCGCGCCGCCACAGCTCCGGATCGACCCGCTCGAACAAGCGCCGGGCGGGCTCGTGCCAGGCCCAGCGGAGATTGCCCGCCAGATCGCCCAGAGCCGAGAGCTCGGGCGGGAGGACGGAGCGGACGATGAAGCGGCGGATCGCCTTCACGGCACCCCTCGACTCTCTGCGGACCCCGGAGCGCCCGGTCGCGGAGCACCGGGGCGGTCGCGCTCGGTCACCCTAGCGGACCCCGACCACCGCGGATCGGCGGGACGCGGACCCGCCCCGACGCTCCGGCACGCGCTCCCCGGGTCCGTTTGCACAGGCCCGAGCGCGGGCGCAACCGTCGTGTGCGAGCCGCCGCCGGTCGCTACTGTCGTGACGTGGCTCAGATACCTTTCGGCAAGGCTCAGAACGGCAAGGACGCACGGCGAGCGGGTCGCGGACGCGCACCCCAGGAGGCGTCGGCGCCTCCCGAGACGGCCGCTCCGGCGCCCGCCGCCGCCCCCGAGGCGACTCCTGCTCCCCCCGCGGCCGACAGTGCTCCGGCCGCCCCGGTGACCGCGGACGCACCCGACGCGTCGCCGGCGCCCGCGACGACCGGGAGCGGCTACCGCGTCCGCGCCGAGCGCCTGCCGATCATCGACCCGCAGCCGCGGCTCGAGGACGACCGCTGGCCCGCGAAGGCGTTCGTCGGCGAGGTCGTCCCCTTCGCCGCCACGGCCTTCCGCGAGGGGCACGACCTCATCGGCGTCGACCTCCTGCTGCGCTCGCCGTCCGGGGCCGAGTCGGAGCACCGCATGTCGCTCCTCGCGACCGGCACCGACCGCTACGGGCGCCTCGTGGCCCTCGACGAGGAGGGCGACTGGAGCTACCGCATCCGCGCCTACGCCGACGACTGGGCGACCTGGCTCCACACGGCCGAGGTCAAGATCCCGGCCGGCCTGGACATCGACGTCACCTTCGCCATCGGCGAGGGCCTGCTGCGCAGCGGCGCCGACGACTCCTCGCGGCCCGAGGGCGAGCGCAGCCTGCTCTCCGACACCGCCGCCCGCGTCGGTGACACCACACTGAGCGCCGAGGAGCGCCTCGCCGCGGCGACCGATCCCGCCGTCCACGGCGCGCTCGACGCCCGCCCGGTGATGAGCCTCACCAGCGTCTCGGAGCCGCGCACCGTCCACGTCGAGCGCACCCGCGCCGGCGTCGGCGCCTGGTACGAGTTCTTCCCCCGCTCCGAGGGCGCCGTGCGCCACGAGGACGGGACCGTGACCAGCGGATCCTTCCGCACCGCGATCGACCGCCTTCCCGCGGTGGCCGCGATGGGCTTCGACGTGCTCTACCTGCCGCCGATCCACCCCATCGGCCGCTCCTTCCGCAAGGGCCCGAACAACACGCTCGACGCCGGCGAGAACGACCCCGGCTCGCCGTGGGCGATCGGCTCGGCCGAGGGCGGCCACGACGCGATCCACCCGGACCTGGGTACCGAGGACGACTTCCGCGCCTTCCACGCCGCGGTCGAGGCCGCGGGCCTCGAGCTCGCCCTCGACTTCGCCCTGCAGGCCTCGCCCGACCATCCCTGGGTCACCAGCCACCCCGAGTGGTTCACGACGCTCCCCGACGGCTCGATCGCCTACGCCGAGAACCCGCCGAAGAAGTACCAGGACATCTACCCGATCAACTTCGACAACGACCCCGAGGGCATCCGTCAGGAGTCGCTGCGGGTCCTGCGGCACTGGATCGACCTGGGCGTAGGGATCTTCCGCGTCGACAATCCCCACACGAAGCCGCTCGACTTCTGGGAGTGGATCATCCACGAGGTCAACGCCGAGCACCCCGAGGTCGTCTTCCTCGCGGAGGCGTTCACTCGCCCCGCGATCATGCGCGCACTCGGCAAGGTCGGCTTCCAGCAGTCGTACTCGTACTTCACCTGGCGCAACACCAAGGAGGAGCTCGGCGAGTTCTTCACGAGCATCTCCCACGAGACGGCCGACTACATGCGGCCGAACCTCTTCGTGAACACTCCGGACATCCTCACCGAGTACCTCCAGTACGGCGGCCGCTCGGCGTACAAGGTGCGGGCGGCCCTCGCCGCGACCGCGTCGCCGCTGTGGGGGGTCTACGCCGGCTACGAGCTGGTCGAGAACGTCGCTCGCCCCGGCGCCGAGGAGAACATCGACAACGAGAAGTACGAGTACAAGACGCGCGACTGGGCCGGCGCCGAGGAGTCGGGCCGCTCGCTGGCGCCGTACATCACGCGCCTCAACGAGATCCGGCGCTCGCACCCCGCGCTCGGGCAGCTGCGGAACCTGCACGTGCACGGCAGCGACGACGACGCGATCCTCGTCTACTCCAAGCACCTGCAGGCCGCGTTCACGGGTACCGGGACCGACGACACGATCATCGTCGTCGTCAACACCGACCCGCATTCGGCCCGCGAGACCACGGTCCACCTCGACCTGCCCGCGATCGGGCTCGACTGGAGCGCGACCTTCGAGGTCGAGGACCTGATCACCGGCGCCGTCTGGACCTGGGGCAGCGACGACTACGTGCGGCTCGACTCGTTCGTCGAGCCCGTGCACATCCTGAGCGTGAAGGCGGACGAGCGATGAGCGGAACCACCCCCGAGGGCACGAGCCCGGCCGAGGAGGCGGGCCTCGGCGCGCACGCCGAGACGGTCCCGACGACCGGCACCAGCTCGGCGACCACCTCCGGCCACGGCGCGCACGTCGCCGACGCGGCGCCCGACGCTCGACAGCACCCCGGAGCGGAGGGCGAGAACGCGCGCAGCTACGCGGTCGAGACGGTCCCGGAGGCGCTTCAGCCGGTCGCGGCCGACGACGCCGTGACCGTCGAGCGCGACGCCGACGACGCGGAGTCCGCTCCGGTCGGCAGCGGGGCCGACGGCGACCTGCCCGACGACACGGACGCCGCCGATTCCGTCGCAGCCGACAGTGCCGCGCGCTTTGAGACGACCGCCGGCCCCGCCGAGACGACCGCGGACCCCGCCTCCGCTTCGGGCCCCGTCGACGGCACCGCTGCGATCGCGCTGCCCGACATCCCCGAGTGGGTGCTGCAGCAGCTCGCCACCGGCAGCAACGCGCTCCCCCACGACGTCCTGGGCCAGCACCTCGTCTCGGCCCCCGGCGTCTCCGACCCGGTGACGGTCGTCCGCGTGCGCCGCCCGCTCGCCGAGAAGGTCGCCGTGGTGCTCGCCACCGGCGCCCGCGTCGAGCTGAGCCACCTCAGCGACGGGATCTGGCAGGGCTTCCACGTCCTCGGTCCGCAGGCGTACACGGTCGAGGCCCGCTACGGCGGCGGCGGCGAGTGGACCGCGGAGGACCCCTACCGGTTCTCGAAGACGGTCGGCGACTTCGACCTCTACCTCATCGGCGAGGGCCGCCACGAGCGTCTCTGGGAGGCGCTCGGTGCCCGCCACCGCGAGCACGAGGGGGTCTGGGGCACGAGCTTCGCCGTCTGGGCCCCGCACGCCCAGGCCGCTCGGGTCGTCGGCGACTTCAACGACTGGAACGGCGAGGGCCACTCCCTCCGCAACCTCGGGACGACCGGGGTCTGGGAGATCTTCGTCCCGGGCGTCGAGCCCGGAGCCTCCTACAAGTTCGACCTGCTCTCGCGCGACGGCCACTGGGTCCGCAAGGCCGACCCGATGGCCCGCGCCACGGAGGTGCCGCCTGCGACCGCCTCGAAGGTCCCCGTCTCGCACCACCAGTGGGGCGACTCCGGCTGGATGGAGAAGCGAGCCTCGGTCGATCCGCACACGCAGCCGCTCAGCGTCTACGAGATGCACCTCGGCTCCTGGCGTCCGGGACTGGGCTACCGCGACCTCGCGGACCCGCTGATCGAGTACGTCACCGAGCTCGGCTTCACGCACGTGGAGTTCATGCCGCTCGCCGAGCACCCGTTCGGCGGCTCCTGGGGCTACCAGGTCACCGGCTACTACGCCGCCTCGAGCCGCTTCGGCACGGCCGACGACCTCAAGTACCTGATCGACCGTCTGCACCAGGCCGGCATCGGCGTCATCGTCGACTGGGTGCCCGGGCACTTCCCCAAGGACGACTTCGCCCTCGCCCGCTTCGACGGCGAGCCGCTCTACGAGCACCCGGACTGGCGCCGCGGCGAGCAGATGGACTGGGGCACCTACGTCTTCGACTTCGGGCACACCCAGGTGCGCAACTTCCTCGTCGCGAACGCCCTGTTCTGGCTCGAGGAGTTCCACGTCGACGCCCTGCGGGTGGACGCCGTCGCCTCGATGCTCTACCTCGACTACTCCCGCAAGGAGGGCGAGTGGCTGCCGAACCAGTACGGCGGACGCGAGCACCTCGAGGCGATCAGCTTCCTCCAGGAGGTCAACGCCACGGCCTACAAGCTGCACCCCGGCATCATGATGATCGCCGAGGAGTCGACGAGCTGGCCCGGCGTCACCCAGCCCACCAGCTCCGGCGGCCTCGGCTTCGGGCTCAAGTGGAACATGGGCTGGATGCACGACTCGCTCGACTACATGGCGAACGACCCGCTGTGGCGCCAGTACCACCTGGGCGAGATCACCTTCTCGTTCGTCTACGCCTTCAGCGAGAAGTTCGTCCTGCCGATCAGCCACGACGAGGTCGTGCACGGCAAGGGCTCGCTGATCCAGAAGATGCCGGGCGACCACTGGCAGCAGCTCGCGAACGTGCGCGCCTACCTCGCCTTCATGTGGGCCCACCCCGGTAAGCAGCTGCTCTTCATGGGCCAGGAGTTCGGCCAGTACTCCGAGTGGAGCGAGGAGCGGGGTCTGGACTGGTGGATCCTCGATCAGCCGAGCCACCGCGGTCTCTGGAGCCTCGTCGGTCAGCTGAACCGCGTGTACCGCGACTCGCCGTCGCTCTGGGAGCTCGACCACGAGCAGTCGGGCTTCGAGTGGATCGACGGCGGCGCGGCGGCGGCCAACGTCGTCTCGTTCCTGCGCAAGGACAGCGAGGGTCGCCCGATCGCCGTCATCGCCAACTTCTCGGGCTCGCCCGTGCACGGCTACCGCGTGAGCCTGCCCACGGCCGGCCGCTGGGAGGAGCTCGTCAACACGGACGCCGAGATCTACGGCGGCAGCGGAGTCGGGAACTTCGGAGCGGTCGAGGCTCGCGAGGAGCCGTGGGCCGGCCGCCCGGCTTCCGCCGAGCTGGTCCTGCCCCCGCTGGCCGTGCTCTACCTGCGACCCGCCGACTGATCGGTCCCCGCACGGAAGAGGCCGCCCGCCGCGACGATCGTCGCGAGCGGGCGGCCTCTCGGCGTTCCGGCCGGCGTCAGTAGAGCAGGCCGGTGAGCCGGGCCCGAGCCTTGTTGACGCGCGGGTCGGTCTGACCGACGATCTCGAAGAGCTCCAGGAGACGAGCCCGGACTGCGGCCTTCCCCTCGGCGTCGAGGCGCGGGAACATCGAGAGCAGCCGGTCGAAGGCGTCCTCGACGTGGCCGCCCGAGACGTCCAGGTCGGCGACGGCGAGCTGCGCGTCGAGGTTCGACGGCTCGGCCGCGGCGGTCGAGCGGATGTCGTCGAGCGTGCGGCCCTGGAGGCGGGCCAGCAGCCGCACCTGCGCGAGACCGGCGACGGCGAGGTCGTCGCGCGGGTTCTGCGCGATGGCGGTCTCGTACTCGGTGATCGCAGCGGCGTAATCGCCCCGGTCGATCGCGTCGTAGGCCTCCTGGTGGTGCGGCGGCAGCGGCTCGGGCTCGGGCTCGCCGCCCTCGGCGGGAGCGACTCCCTCCACCGGCACCGTGCCCGTCACACCGTTCTGAGCCGCGAGCTGGAGGACCTGCTCGAGCAGTTCGCGCAGCTGCTCCTCGGCGACGAGGCCGCTGAACAGGGGCACCGGGCGGCCGCCGATGATCGCGGCGACCGTCGGCACGGACTGCACCTGGAACGCCTGCGCCAGCTGCGGGCTCGACTCCACATCGACCCCGACGAGCACGAACGCGCCGGCGTACGAGACGACGACCTTCTCGAGCAGCGCGGTCATGCTCTGGCTCTGGTCCGACCAGGAGCCGCGCAGGTCGACGATCACCGGCACGCGCGACGAGAGCTGGACCACCTGGTCGAACTCGGCGTCGCCGGCGGTCAGCAGCAGCGGATTCGCGCCGGGCGCGCCTCCGGGAGCGGCGGGCGCGGCCGGGGCGCCGGCGGAGGCGGCGGGCGGGGTGCGGCGGTTCACCAGCGACGAGAGGTCGACGGCGCCGCGGAGGTTTCCAGGCAGGGGCGGGACGGTGCTCACGGCAGCTGCACCACCGAGACGAGTCCCTGGCTCCATCCGAGCATCACGATCTTCTCCTCCGATCCGACGGGCGGTACGTAGAACAGCAGTTGGTATCCGTAGGTGGTCTCGATGCCGGTCGTCGACTTGTCCGTGCCCAGCAGGGTCTGCGAGGCGCCGGAGGTCGAGACGGTCGAGCCCTCGGCAGTGGGGCGGACGGTCGACGTCTCGGCGATGCTCGCCGCGACGAGGGCCCCCGAGTCGTTCGTCGCGAGCGCGATCGTCGGCGACGTGCCGGCGGCGTTCGAGAATTCGATCGAGGCGGTGTCCGGCAGCGCCTCGCGGTCGGCGTTCTTCTTGTCGACGCCGACCTGGCCCCGGAGGGTGTCGCCGTCGGCCGCGAAGAGCTCGGCGTACTGGCTCGAGTCGCCGTTGGCGAGCACGTCGGCGTACGCGGAGCCGACGGTCTGCGGGGCGAGCTTCATCAGGCGCGAGTCCGGCGCCACGATCGACGTGCCGACGGTGACGGGCGCGACGTCGGGGATGCGCGCGTTGGCCTCGAGCGAGATGGCGTAGTCGACCTTGTAGTCGACGCGCGGGCTCGCCTGGCTCATCATCAGCGCGATCGGGGCCTGGGTGGTGTCCGTCGAGTTCTGCACGACGGCGGTGACCAGGCGCGGCCACGACTCCGTGTCCTGCGGTAGCACCAGGCTCACCGGGGAGGCCGGGATCGTCTGCGGGGGGTCGATGGTCCCGCCCTTGGCGACGACGTCGTAGTTGGTGGTGCGCTCGGTGAGCGCCTCGCCCTGGAAGCGCTCGGCCAGGATCCCGGCGTCCCGGGCGGCGTCGGCGCGCGACGCGACATCGGCGACCTCGGCGACGACGGCCTCCGCCTGCTGCGTGGTGACCACGGGGGTCGGCTCGGCCGAGACCGGCTCTGCCCCCGCGGTCGCCGTGGCGGACGCGGTCGGCGCCTCGCTCGCGCCCGCGGCGAGATCAGGCCAGTAGTCGGAGCTGCAGCCGGAGAGGAGGACGGTCGTCCCGAGGACGACGGGCAGCACCAGGGCCGCCCGGCGGCGCGAGGGCGCCGGCGACGCCGTGGAGGCCTGGATCCCGGCACGCGGCCGGGGACGGCGGGCACCGCGGGGGATCCGGCCCTGCGGTCCCTTCCGGCGCGGGCCGTGCTGGCGGCGCAGGTGGACGAAGGCCCAGATGTAGAGGACGAGGCCGAGGAGGAGGAACACGGCTCCTCCGAGCAGCAGCGGGCCGGCGAGGGGCGTCGCGGTGTCCACGGGCCAGCTGACGCGCACGGAGTCGGCTGCCGGCGCGGTGCCGTCGCTCGCGATGAGGATGGAGACGTCCTCCGGCACGTCGAGCGCCAGGGTCACGCTGCCGCTCCCCTCGAACTCCTCGAGCCAGAGGTCGGAGCCGCGAGGATCGACGACCGCCGCGTCGGCGGTCTCGACGTCGGAGGAGAGCTGGACGCGCTCCCCCGTCTCCTCCGCGGAGGTGAGGGTGTCGTCGGCGCGCTCGTAGCCGATGGCGTCGTAGCTCGAGCCGCCCACCCAGCCCAGCACGTCGGAGGTCGGTGCGTAGGCGACGACGAGATCGCCGCTGCCCTCGACCGTGATCGTCTGGCGGCCCGGGTTGGCGCCCAGGGTGCTGCCGTCGATGACCGCGTAGGGAGCGGAGGAGTCGAGCGCGGTCTCGGCGGTGAGGGACTCCGGAGGAGCCCAGACCGTCCGCTGACCGATGCCGAGCACGATCATCGCGGCAGCGATGACGGTGGCGATGATGGCGAAGACGAACCGCACGAAAGTACTCCTCCTGCGTTGCCGGATCGGGGTGACGGCCGGGGCCGGCTCGGGGTACGCAGCCGGACCGGGGCGCGACGGCAACAGACAAAGACAGTCCACGATAGCCGATGCCCTCGCTCCGATGCCCGGGAGAAGCCGAGAGTGCGGCCCGGGCGGCGCGCGGTGCGGGTGTCGCCCCGGCCGCGGCCTCCGCGCTGAATACACTTTCCGAGTGCCGCGAGCCCCACCGCGGTCCTGCTCTGAAGGAGACGACGTGGCGAACGACGAGGCCGAATTCACCCAGGTGTTCCGTGGCTACGACCGGGACGAGGTCGACAAGGCCGTCCAGGGCCTGCGCCGCGAGCTCATCCACTCGAACACCCAGGCGGCCGAGAGCGGCCGCGAGGTGAAGCGCCTGTCCTCCCGGATCGAGGGCCTCGAGAAGGAGCTGCAGCAGGTCGGCACTCCCACCTACGCCGGCCTGGGCGCCAAGCTCGAGCACACCCTGCGCGTGGCCGAGGAGCAGTCCGAGCGGATCATCGCCCAGGCCGAGAACGACGCCTCCGCCCTCCGCCGCTCCACCCGCGACGACGGCGACCGCATCCTCCAGGAGGCGCGCGACGAGGCCGAGCGCCTGGTGACCGAGGCGCGCCGCCGTGCGGACCGGACCCGCGACGAGTCCGAGGCGCAGGCCGCGGCGACGCTCGGCAAGGCCGCCGACGACCGCGACGTGATGACCCAGGACGCCGTCCGCGAGGCCGCCGCGATCCGGGGCACCGTGGCGACCGAGGCCGCCGAGATGCGCGCCACCGCGAAGCGCGAGGCCGCCGCGATCCGCTCCGAGGCCGAGCGCGAGGCCGCGGAGATGCGCGCCGTCGCCGCCCGCGAGATCGAGGTCGCCCGCGCCGAGGCCGCCCGCCTCGCCCAGGCCAACGAGCTCCTGCGGGCCGAGGTCGCCTCCGAGGTGGACCGGCTCCGGGCGGCCGTCGAGGCCGAGGTCGCCCAGGCGCGCGCGGCAGTCGAGGCCGAGGTGCTCTCGACCCGCGCCGCGCTCGACGCCGAGGTCGCCGCAGTCCGCGCCGAGGGCGCGCGCGAGATCGCCGACCAGCGCACCCGGCTCACCCAGGAGCGCGCCGAGGCCGTCGCCGTGCTCGACGCCGAGCTGGCGGGCCTGCGCGCCGCGTCCGCCGACGAGGCCGCTGCGCTCTCGCGCGAGGTCGAGCAGGCCCGGATCGACCTGGTGGTCGAGCTCGCCGCGCGCCGCGAGGAGGCCGACCGCGACGACCTGCTCCGCCACCAGGAGGCCGTCGCGCAGACCCAGCGCTACCTCGACGAGTCGAACCTGCAGCTCGCCGACGCCATCCGACGCGCGAACGACAAGCGCCTCGAGGCGGACGCCCTCCGCAGCGACGCCCTCGACGACACGACGCGACTGCGCCGGAAGGCCCAGGACGACTCCGACGCCCTCCTCGACGACGCGCGCGACCAGGCGCAGAAGCTCGTCGCGGACGCGGAGCGCCGCAGCCGCGAGCTGATGGACACCGCCGAGCGGCGCCTCGACGAGATCCGCACCGAGCGCGACGCGATCGCCGGCTACGTGTCGGGACTGCGCGGGCTCATCGGCCACATCGACGGACTCGCGGACGACAGCGACGGCGACGACTCCGACGGCAGCGGCTCCGACGGCAGCGGCTCCGACGGCGGCTCGTCCGGCCGCTAAGCGGCCGCCGCACGGGCGGGCTCAGCCGAGCTCGCCCGCCCATTCCGTCGGCAGCGGGGACGAGGCGGGCGCGACCACGCGCACGATCTCGTCGAGGACCCGGCGGGTCTGCGCCTCGCCGACCCAGAGGTGCTTCCCGCCCCCCACGGCGACGAGGTCCAGCTGCGGCACGCTCGCGAAGCGCTCGGCGGCCGCCTCCGGCCGCAGGTAGTCGTCGAACTCCGGGACGAGCGCCACGAGCGGGCGGCCGTCCTCGCCCCAGGCGGCGACCTCCTCCGCGCTCGTGCGGTGCAGCGGCGGCGAGAGCAGGATCGCTCCCTCGACGGGGTGCTCCCTCCCCCACTTCAGCGCGAGCTCGGTGCCGAAGGACCAGCCGACCAGCCAGGGGTGCGGCAGTCCGCGGTCCGCGACGAGGGCCAGGGCTGCGGCGACGTCGGCGCGCTCCTCGGTGCCGTGTCCGAACGCGCCCTCGCTCGTGCCGCGCGGCGACGCGGTGCCGCGGGTGTTGAAGCGGAGGACCGCCAAGTCGGCGAGCGCGGGCAGCCGGGCGGCGGCCTTCCGCAGGATGTGCGAGTCCATGAAGCCGCCGTGGGTGGGCAGCGGATGCAGGGTGACCAGGGTCGCGACCGGCTCGTGCTCCAGGGGCAGCGCGAGCTCCCCCACCAGGGTCAGGCCGTCGGAGGTGTGCAGCTCGACGTCCTCGCGGCGGGCGGGGAGGACGACGCCTCCGCGGATCTCGTGGGTCATCGTGCTCCTCGGATTCTCCAGCAGTGCGTGTGCCAGTGGCGGCGGCCGGCCAGGTCGGCCGCGTCGCCGAGCGCGCCGTCGGCCCGCCAGGTGACCAGGTGCGGCTGGCCGATGTCGATGGTGAGCCCGCAGCCCGGGCAGAGGTAGTTCTTCACGGCCCGCGCTGCGGAGACGGGCTGGACGTTCCACTCCCGGCCGGCGTGGGACTCGGTGCGCCGGAAGCCGGCAAGCATCTGCGAGAGGTCGCGCTGCTCGTCGTCGTCGTCACGGCGGCCGCCCCGGGGTCTGTTGCTGCGCGGCATCCCCCCAGTCTAGGAGGCCGCCGCCGTGCCCCTTCCGTCAGTGGGAGCTGTCGTCCATCTCGAGCCGGGTCTCCTCGGCGTCGAGCATCAGCTGCGCCCGCCGCAGCGTCCGCGAGGAGTAGACCCCGCGCCCCCGGGCGTCCAGCAGTGCCTCCCGCTCGGCGAGCAGGACCGCTCGGCGCAGCCGCAGGTACTGCGCGTGCGGGCCGAGCGGCGCGTCCTCCGCACGGCCGACCTGCTCCCACGCCACCTGCGAGCGGGTCAGAGTGTCGCGGCGCACGCGCTCGAGGACGCGCTCGCCCGCCTCGCCGTCGGGCAGCTCAGCCACTGCCTCGGGGAGGGCCTGGATGCCCGTGGCCGCGACCTCGTCGAGCAGCGTCGCGAGCTCGCGGCGGTCGGCCTCTCCGTCGGTGCCCTGGATGCCGGTGAGCCGGATCAGCGCGGGGAGCGTCGCACCCTGCAGGAGCAGCGTCACGACGGCGACGGTGAAGGCGATCAGGATCAGCTGGGAGCGGTAGGGAGTCTCGTCCGGCAGCGACTGGGCCGCGGCGAGCGTGACCACGCCGCGCATCCCGGACCAGGACAGGACGACTCCGCCGCGCCAGCCGAACGCCTCGCTCGTGGTCGCGGCCAGATCGGTCTCGCGCCGGAGGTAGAGCCGCTCCGCTCTCACCTGCCGCCGCCGGAAGCGCTCGTCGCTGGTGGCGCTGTTGCGCAGTCGCATGAGGCCCACCGCCAGCCGCCGGTTGATCCGCTCCGCCCGCCGACCGGAGCTGCGCAGCCACAGGAGCAGCGGCCACACGAAGAGGGCCCGCAGCACGATCAGGATCACCACGGTGGCCAGACCCAGCAGCACCGCGGTGCCCACTCCGAACTCGCCCGGGTCCACGACCCCGGAGACGATCGCCTTGATCTCGGCGCCCATGAGCAGGAAGACGCCGTTCTCGAGCAGGAACTGCGCCGTCCGCCAGTTCACCCGCTCGCTGATCCGCGACTGCGGCGAGAGGAAGCGCGCGCTGTTGTGCCCCGTGTAGATCCCGGTGACCACGACGGCGAGCACCCCGGACGCGCCCAGCTCCTCGGCCGGGATGTAGGCCAGGAACGGCACGGCGAAGGACACGGCGGTGTCGAGCACCGGGTCCCGCAGCTTCGAGCGAACGAAGACGGTGAGCACGCCCATCACCAGTCCGAGGACGATCGCCATCAGAACGGAGTAGACGAAGAGGACCCCCACCTCGCCCACGTCGATCGCGTCGGTCGTGACGGAGGCGCCGACCACGGCCGCCGCAGCCGTCGCGGCGCGCAGCAGCACCAGCGCCGACGCGTCGTTCACGAGGCTCTCGCCCTCGAGCACCGTCACCAGGCGGGGCGGGAGTCCGAGCTTCTTGCCGATCGAGGTCGCGGCCACCGCGTCGGTCGGGCTCACGACGGCGCCCAGAGCGATCGCCGCGGGCAGGCTCAGATCGGGGAACACGAGGTAGAGGAAGCCGCCGACCACGAGGGCGGTCACGACGACCAGCAGCACCGAGAGCCCGAAGATCGAGCGCAGGTTCCGCCGGAAGTCGGTGAGGGGCACCTGGATCGCGGCCGAGTACAGCAGCGGCGGCAGCACGCCCGCGAGGATCAGCTCAGGCTCGACCTCGATGTCCGGGACCCCGGGGAGGTAGGACGCGCCGATCCCGATGACGACCAGGAGCAGCGGTGCGGCGATCCCGAGGCGGCTCGAGAACCGCGCGACGGTGACGACCGTGATGATCCCGACGACCCCGAGCAGCGCGTAATCCACGGCACCAGGGTAGCGAGAGCCTCAGCCCGCCGGACGCGGTGCCGAGCGGAGGGGAACGATCAGTACCAGCCGACCGATTCGGAGTGGGCCCAGGCACCGCAGGGCGAGCCGTAGCGGCCGGAGATGTAGCCGAGGCCCCAGGTGATCTGGGTGCTCGCGTTGGTCGCCCAGTCGGAGCCGGCCGACGCCATCTTGCTGCCGGGGAGTGCCTGCGGGATGCCGTAGGCACCGCTGGACTTGTTCTCGGCGTAGACGTTCCAGCCGGACTCGCGGTTCCAGAGGAGGACGAGGCAGTCGTACTCGCTGTCGGCCCAGCCGCGCTGCACGATCATGTCGTACGCGATCGCCTTCGCGGATCCGGGATCCGGAGCGGCGGCGCGCTGGACGGGAGCGGCGGTCTCCGCCTCGGCGGAGCCCGACTCCTCCTCGTCGACGGTCGCGGAAGCGGTCTGAGTCTCGGTCGGAGTGGGCGTCGGGGTCGGAGTGGGCGTCGGCTTCGCCTCGGCGCCGAACGAGTCGCGCTGGACGGTCCGCTCGACGGCGTCCGCGACGACGAGCCGCTGCGCGGAGTCGCCGTTGAAGCGCGCCGGGGCCTGGTAGTAGGGGGAGGCGACCGCGCCGCTGGACGGATCGACGACGTTCACCATGGCGAACGCGATCGAGGCCGTGAAGGCCAGCACCGTCACCGGGATCCGAGCCCAGGAGCGCCGCACCGGGGTCTGGTGCGGGACCGCCGGGCGACCGCTGGTGCGGTTCGCGGGCGTGTGGGCGACGGAGGTCTGAGGATGCTGAGCCACGATTACGAAAGCATAACGGACGATGACCTGATCGGCCAGCAGATCCGGCTCCGGTCAGCGGACCGCCAGCATCACGTCGACGACCGTGTCGAGCAGCAGGTCGACCTGCGCCTCGGCGTACCCGCCGCGCTGCGGGGCGAAGGAGACGGTCCGCACGTCGTCCACGGTCAGCACCGATCCGTCGCGGAAGTAGCCGGAGATCCGGTCGGCGAAGGCGTCGACCTGGCGGATGTTGTAGCCCGTCGTGAGAGCTCCGGCCCGGGTGAACCGCTCGCGGGGAGCGCGGGCCAGCCGGTTCACGATCTCCTGGGCGGTCGACCGCGCGTCCGCGAGCCACGCCTCCTCGCCCCGGGCCGCGATCGCGTACTGGCGCTCCCGCAGGGCGAAGGCGTCCTCGAGGCGCTCGAGCGCCGCATCGACGTGGGGCGCGGAGTAGCCGCCCTTGCGCAGGGTGAACGCGGTGTGGCGCAGGTCGGCGGCGCGCAGGTCCGCCGGTCCCCCGGAGAGCTGCGAGTAGGCCTCGCGCGCCGACGCGAGGAAGGAGTCGACCTCGGCCGTGTCGTAGCCGGGACGGGACTCGCGGGCTCGGGGGAAGGGAGCGGTCATCCCGACATCATGCCAAGCCGCGCGCCGGGAGCGGAATCGGCACGCCCCGGTGAGGCGTGCGCTCAGTGGGCGAAGAGGAAGTACAGCACGTAGGCCGCTGCGGCCGACGGCAGGATCGAGTCCAGCCGGTCGAGGACTCCCCCGTGGCCGGGCAGCCAGGAGCTCATATCCTTGATGCCGATGTCGCGCTTGATCAGTGACTCGGCGAGGTCGCCGAGCGTCGCAGTGAGCAGCACCACGGCCCCGAACACCGCACCGACCCACCAGGGCTGGCCGAGCATCAGCAGGGCGAGCAGGACGCCGACGACGACCCCCGCGACGGCCGCACCGGCGAACCCCTCCCAGGTCTTCTTCGGGCTGATCCGCGGTGCCATCGGGTGCTTGCCCCAGGTGAGTCCGCTCACGTAGGCGCCGGTGTCGACGACGATCACGAGCACCAGGAACGCGAACGCCCAGAGCTGGCCGCCGGGCTCGGCGACGAGACGGATCGCGAAGGCGCCGAGGAAGGTCGTGTAGCCCTGGACGAACGCGCCGAGGCCGATGTCGAGGGCGAGGTCCCTCCGGCTGGAGGCGGTGCGCCGGAAGAGCTGCTCCCCCAGCCGCCAGAGGCCGACGAGGACGGATCCGCCGAGGACCGTGGCCCACGCGGCGCCGAGGCCGCCGTAGTAGGCGGCCGGCACGGCGACGACCGCCACGATCCCGGTCGGGATGCGCGGGATGTCGCGACCGGCGTGGCGCAGGGCGTTCGAGAGCTCGAGCGCCGCGAGCAGCACCACCACCCCCGCGAGCACCATGAAGAGCTCCTTGACCAGCAGCAGGCTGACGACCATCGCGCCGCCGCCGAGGAGTCCGATCGCGGTCGCCGACACGAGGTTCCGGCCCGAGCGCGCGGTGAGGCGGTCGTTCGTCGCCTCGAGCTGGGCGCGGGTCGCCTCGAGCTGGCGCTCGACGTCGGCCCGGCCCTGCTGGGCGCGCGCACGCAGTGCGTCGCGGGTGACCATCCGGGATCCCCGGGCACCCGGGACGTGCGGAGACGGTCTCTTCTCGCCGCCCTCGGGTCCTTCGGGGATCTCGGGCACCGCTACACCTCGAGCAGTTCGGATTCCTTGCGCTTGAGCGCCTCGTCGATCGCGTCGACGTGCTGCTTCGTGAGCGCCTCGAGCTCCTTCTCGCCGCGGGAGAGCTCGTCGTCGCCGATGTCGCCCTTCAGCGCGTCGAGGTCGTCCTTGCCCTTGCGGCGGATGTTGCGCACCGCGATCTTGGCGTCCTCGGCCTTGGTGCGGACGATCTTGACGAACTCCTTGCGGCGCTCGGCGGTGAGCTCCGGCAGGGTCACGCGGATGATCGTGCCGTCGTTGGTCGGGTTCGCGCCGAGGTTCGGCATGTCCCGGATGGCCTGCTCGATGTCGCGCAGCGAGCCCTTGTCGTAGGGCGTCAGGACGAGCGTGCGGGCCTCCTGGTTCTGCATCGAGGCGAGCTGCGACAGCGGCGTCGGGGTGCCGTAGTAGCTCACCAGCACCTTCTGGAACATGCCGGGGTTCGCGCGTCCGGTGCGGACCGTGGAGAAGTCCTCCTTGGCGACCTCGACGGCCTTGCCCATCTTGGTCTTCGCGTCGGCCAGTACATCCGAGATCACAGGGAGCTCCTTAAGAGAGGGAAGTGGTCAGTCTAGTTCGAGACGAGCGTGCCGAGCTCGGCGCCGCGGATGGCCTTCGCGACGTTGCCCGAGGGCTCCATGCCGAAGACCTGCATCGGCATGCCGTTGTCCATGCAGAGGCTGAACGCGGTGGAGTCGACCACCTTGAGGCCCCGCTGGAGCGCCTCCTGGTAGGTCAGCGCGTCGAGCTTCTTCGCGTCGGGGTTCGTCCGCGGGTCGGCGTCGTACACGCCGTCCACGCCGTTCTTGGCGACGAGGACCACGTCGGCGTGCGTCTCGAGCGCGCGCTGCGCGGCGACCGTGTCGGTCGAGAAGTACGGGAGTCCGGCGCCGGCGCCGAAGATGACGACGCGGCCCTTCTCCATGTGCCGGATCGCCCGGCGGGGGATGTAGGGCTCCGCGACCTGCGTCATCGCGATCGCGGACTGCACGCGCGTCTCGGCGCCCGCCTGCTCGAGGAAGTCCTGGAGGGCGAGGGCGTTCATCACCGTGCCCAGCATGCCCATGTAGTCGGCCCGGCCGCGGTCCATGCCGCGCTGCGAGAGCTCGGCTCCGCGGAAGAAGTTGCCGCCGCCGACGACCACCGAGATCTCCACCTCGGTCGCGGCATCGGCGATCTCGCGCGCCAGGGCGCTGATCACGTCCGGGTTCACGCCGAGCGTGCCGGCTCCGAACGCCTCCCCCGACAGCTTCAGAAGCACCCTGCGGCGCTTGCCCGTCGTCATCGCATCCGTCTCCGTCATGGACGTTTCCTCCCGTAGACCCGTACAAACCTATCCCGCGCGGAGCGGACCCCGCGACCACGCCCGGGGCCGCCCCGGGCAGAGCGAAGGGAGCCCGGGTCGACTGAACGACCCGGACTCCCTCCTGCAGTGCTGTTAGGCGCCGACCTTGAAGCGGGCGAAGCCCGACACGGTCAGGCCCGCGTCGCTCAGGACCTTGCTGACGGACAGCTTGTTGTCCTTCGCGTAGTCCTGGTCGAGCAGCGCGACCTGCTTGAAGTACGCGTTCACGCGTCCCTCGATGATCTTCGGCAGGGCGGCCTCGGGCTTGCCCTCGCCGCGCGAGATCTCCTCGACGATGCGGCGCTCGTTGTCGACCTCGGACTGCGGCACGTCCTCGCGCAAGAGGTAGGACGGGTTCGCGAACGAGATGTGCTGGGCGACGGAGCGCGCGGTCTCGGCGTCCTCGCCCGCGTAGCCGACGACCACGCCGACCTGCGGGGGCAGGTCCTTGTTCGTCTTGTGGAGGTAGATCGCGAAGTGCTCGCCCGAGACGGAGGCCACGCGGCGCAGCTCCACCTTCTCGCCGAGGATCGCGGCCTCGTCGTTGATGAGGTCGGCGACGGTCTTGCCGTCGGCGGGGGCCGCGAGGGCCTCCTCGACCGTGGTGGAGCCGGCGGCGACGACCGCGGCGAGCACGGCGTCGGCGAGGGCGATGAACTTCGTGCCCTTGGCGACGAAGTCGGTCTCGCACGCGAGCTCGATCATCGTGGCGACGCCGTCCTTCTCGGCGGCGGCGACGAGGCCCTCGCTCGTGGAGCGGTCGGCGCGCTTCGCATTGCCCTTGGCGCCCTTGAGGCGGAGGATCTCGACCGCCTTGTCCAGGTCGCCGTCGGCCTCGACGAGCGCGTTCTTCGTGTCGACCATGCCGGTACCGAGCTGCTCGCGCAGCGTCTTGACGTCAGCGAGGCTGAAATTTGCCATGTTCTCGGAACTCCTCTTGGTTCGGAAACCCTGTGGCGCCGTCACTCGCGGCGGGCTCACGGGAGGAGCCCAGCACGCCGAGGTGACGGCGGTTCTTACTCGTGGTGAACGTGCACCGACCGATCGGGGGCCGGACGACCGCGGGTGCGGCGTCCGACCCCCGTCACGGAACGGGGTGTCAGGCGGTGGCGGTCTCGTCGGTCGAGGTCTCGTCGGTCGAGGTCGCGGCGGCCTCGGCCTCGGGGGCCTCCTCCGCGGCGGGGGTCTCGGCCTCGACGACGGCCTCGTCGGCGGTCTCGGCCTGGGCGTCGGCGACCTTCTCGGTCTCCGCGCCGGCCTGCTCGTTCGGCTCCTGCACGTCGGCAGCGGGCGCACCGGTGGAGAGCAGCTCCTGCTCCCACTCGGCCAGCGGCTCGACGGCGGAGACGTTGCCCTCGGCCTCGGGCTTCTGGTGGCGCTGGATGAGGCCCTCGGCCGCGGCGTCGGCGACGATGCGGGTGAGCAGGCTCACCGAGCGGATCGCGTCGTCGTTGCCCGGGATCGGGTACTGGACCTCGTCCGGGTCGCAGTTCGTGTCGAGGATGCCGATGACCGGGATGCCCAGCTTCTTGGCCTCGTCGATCGCGAGGTGCTCCTTCTTGGTGTCGACGACCCAGAGGGCCGACGGCGTCTTCGAGAGGTTGCGGATGCCGCCGAGCGACTTGTGCAGCTTGTCGAGCTCGCGCTTCTTGATGAGGAGCTCCTTCTTGGTGAAGCCGCTCTTCGACGTGTCGTCGAAGTCGAGCTCCTCCAGCTCCTTCATGCGGGCGAGGCGCTTCGAGACCGTCTGGAAGTTGGTCAGGAGGCCGCCGAGCCAGCGCTGGTTCACGTAGGGCTGGCCGACGCGGGTCGCCTGCTCCGAGATCGCGTTCTGCGCCTGCTTCTTGGTGCCGACGAAGAGGATGGTGCCGCCGTGGGCGACCGTCTCCTTGACGAAGTCGTAGGTCTTGTCGATGTAGGCCAGCGACTGCTGGAGGTCGATGATGTAGCTGCCCGAGCGCTCGGTCAGGATGAAGCGCTTCATCTTCGGGTTCCAGCGACGGGTCTGGTGCCCGAAGTGGACGCCGCTGTCGAGCAGCTGGCGCATGGTGACGACTGCCATGAGTCGTTCTCCTTGTCTCGGGGCCCGGGCGCACGACGGCGCCGAACTCCCGTTCGGTTGTCTGCGACGGCCGGTCGGCACGTCGCCCTGGCGCCCGGCGCACTCCCACCCCGGCCGCGTGAGCGGAGAGGGACCGTGGGGAGCGGAGGCCGAATGGGCGCGCGTAGTCACCCCGACGAGCGAGGTGCTCCATGGAGTCTAGCACCAGGACGGCCGCCTCCCCCGCTGCTGCGGGAGGGCGGCCGTCGGGGCTCGGAAGACCGGTGCTACTTGCGCGCCGACTTCATCACGGTGCGGATGTGCAGGGTGTCCATCTCCTCCAGAGAGCGGCCCTTGGTCTCGGGCACGAACATGAAGACGAAGACGAACGAGATCGCCGCGAAGGCGGCGTAGAGGCCGTAGGCCAGGGTGAGCGACACGTCCTGCGAGAGGATCGGGAAGGTCACCGTGATGGCGAAGTTCGCGATCCACTGGGCCGATGCCGCCAGGCCGAGGGCGGCCGCCCGGATCCGGTTCGGGAAGATCTCGCCGAGGAGGACCCACACCAGCGGGCCCCAGGTCGCGCCGAAGAAGACGACGAACGCGTTCGCCGAGACGAGGGCGATCGGCCCCCACGCGCCGGGCAGCGAGACGTCCTCTCCGCTGATCGTCGACTGGCTGAAGGCGATGGCCATCAGCGCGAGCGAGACAGCCATGCCGGCCGAGCCGACCAGCAGCAGCGGCTTCCGGCCGACCTTGTCGACCAGGAAGATCGCCACGAAGGTGACGACGACGTTCACGACCGAGGTGAAGACCGAGATCGCGAAGGAGTTGGACTCGTCGAATCCGACTGCGCTCCAGAGCGAGGTGGAGTAGTAGAAGATCACGTTGATGCCCACGAACTGCTGGAACACCGACAGCAGGATGCCGACCCAGACCACGGGGAGCAGGCCGAGGGCGGGACCGCGGAGGCTGGAGCGCTTCGCGTTCTCGGAGTCCTCGTCGATCTTCTTCTGGATGTCCGCGAGCGCCTCGTCGACCTCGTCGCGCGGCGTGACCGTCGCGAGCACCGCGCGGGCGTCCTCGGAGCGGCCGCGGGTCGCGAGGTAACGGGGCGATTCCGGCAGGGTCAGGGCCAGGAGGCCGTAGATGACGGCCGGCACGGCGCAGGCGATGAACATCCAGCGCCAGGCGGCGACGCCGAACCAGAAGGGCTCGGAGGCGCCGTCCGCGCCGTTCGCGATGAGGGTGTCCGAGAGCAGGGCGGCGAAGATGCCGAGCGTGATCGCCAGCTGCTGCAGCGACGCGAGGGCGCCGCGGATGGCCTTGGGCGCGATCTCCGAGATGTAGGTCGGAGCGATCACGGAGGCGATGCCGATGCCGAGGCCTCCGACCACGCGCCAGAGCACGAGGTCCCAGACCGCGAACGCCGCGCCGGCGCCGATGGAGGAGATGAAGAAGAGCCCGGCGCCGAGCAGCATGACCTTGATGCGGCCCCAGCGGTCGGCCAGGCGGCCCGCGAGGTACGCGCCGAGTGCGCAGCCGAGCAGCGCGGAGGCGACGGCGAAGCCGATCAGGGCGGCCGAGAGCTGGAACTCGCCCTGCACCGCCTCCACGGCACCGTTCACCACCGACGAGTCGAAGCCGAAGAGGAAGCCGCCGACCGCCGCCGCGATCGCGAGGCCGATCACCTTCCTCTTCAGCTTCGCCGCCGAGGGGTTCGGGATGTCCGCTCTCCCGCTGGTCGTGTCAGATCGTCCGCTGGTCATGGTCGTCTCCGATTCTCGCCGCCGGTGGGGGCGGGGTGCCGCTCCCGAGCCGGATCACCGGCACGTTACTCCTCGCCGCGGCACCGCCGGGACGGGTTGCGCTCTCCCCCGGCCGATGTCCTCCCTCCACAGCCGTGCCCGTCGCGCTCTCCTCCCCTGATCCGCTCGGCCGACCACCGGTCCCGGACCGGCTCCAGGAGGGTGGCCGCATGCTCCGATCCCGACTCCTGCGCCCGGGCGTGTTCGCCCTCGCCGCTCTGCTCGTCGGGGCGCCTCTCGGCGCCTCGCCCTCCGGCACCTCGTCCCCCGGCCGGTCCGACCCGCGGTGGAATTCACCCGTCCCGGGGTTCTCCGTCGTGGAGCCGTGGGGCGCGCCGGTCCACCGCTACGCCCCCGGGCACCGCGGGATCGACCTCGCGGCAGCGGCCGGGCAGCCCGTGGTCGCCGTCGCGGCGGGCACCGTGTCGTTCTCGGGCAGGGTGGTCGACCGGTCCGTGGTGAGCATCGTGCACGCGGACGGTCTGGTCTCGACGGTCGAGCCGGTCGACGGATCGGTGACGGCGGGGCAGGTCCTCACCGCGGGCCAGCCCGTCGGAGCAGTGGGTGCGGGCGGCCACTGCGACGGGAGGTGCGTGCACCTCGGCGTCCGCGAGGGTGGCGACTACGTCTCGCCGATGCGGTTCTTCGGCGGGATCCCCCGGGCGGTGCTTCTGCCGATGGACGACGTGTCGCCGGGTGTTGAGCGAGTGGCGCGGAAGGGTGCGTCCGGTGACTCGCGCGTCCGGTCAGGCGCGGGGGTGGGCGAGGCGGTAGGCGTCGCGGATCCGCTCGGTCGAGACGTGGGTGTAGATCTGCGTGGTGCCCAGGCTCGCGTGGCCGAGCAGCTCCTGGACGGCGCGGAGGTCGGCTCCGCCGTCGAGCAGATGGGTCGCCGCGGTGTGGCGGAGGGTGTGCGGGCCGGACGGTCCGGAGCCCTGCCCGCCGTCGAGGAGCCTCGCCACCACGCCGTAGACCGTGCGCGGGGTGAGGCGCGCGCCCCGCCGTCCCAGCAGCAGGGCCCCGCTCCCGTCGCCGGTGGCGAGAGAGGGTCGGGCGCGCTCCAGGTAGTCGACGAGCGCCTCCTTCGCGGGGACGCCGAACGGGACGACCCGCTGCTTGGCGCCCTTGCCGGTGACGAGCACGGTGAGCCTGCCGAGATCGACGTCGCCCAGGTCGACGGCGACCAGCTCGGAGACGCGGATGCCGGAGGCGTAGAGCAGCTCGACGATCGCGAGGTCCCGCAGCGCCACCGGGTCCTCTGTCGCGCCGCGCGCCGCGACCGTGTCGAGCACCTGTTCCGCCTGCGGGAGCGTGAGGACCCGCGGCAGTGTCCGTCCCGACTTGGGCGTCTTGAGGCGTGCGGCGACGTCGACGGGGAGCCGCTCGGTCCGATGCGCCCAGGAGGAGAAGGAGCGGACGGCCGCGGTGCGCCGGGCGAGGGTCGCGCGGGCGATCCCCGACTCCGACTCTCGCCAGAGCCAGTCGCGCAGCAGCTCGAGGTCGAGCTCGGCGGTGAGGAGCCGCCCCTTCTCCTCCGTGTGGGCGATCAGGCGCGCCAGGTCGGAGCGGTAGCCCTTCGCGGTGGCGGGCGAGAGGGACCGCTCATCGAGGACGTACCGGAGGAAGTGCTCGACCGAGTCGGCGAGCGTCTCGCCGGTCATGATCCGTCCGGCATCCGCGACCAGTGGTCGATGCGCCCCTGCTCGTCGAGCCCCTCGAGCCGCTCGATCAGGTCGGTGCCGAACCGCGTCGCGATCGGGGCCGGCGCCGTCGGCACGAACGAGGCGGCCACCGTCTCCGGGTGGACGTGGACGAGCGAGAGGCTCTGCGCTCCGTCGATGCCGGCGAGCTCACGCTCGGGCGCTCCGAGATCCATCGTGTAGCTGGTGGCGCCGGCCACGAGCACGGGCACGCCCGCGAAGGTCGCTGCCGTGGGGTAGTGCAGGTGGCCGCCGAGGATCGCGCGGACGTCGGTACCGCGCACCACCTCCTCGAGGCGGTCGATCCCCCGCAGCTCGAGCACGGTCATCGCGCCGAGCGGCGTGGGCAGCGGAGGGTGGTGCAGGGCGAGGATCGTCCCCAGCGGGGCCGGTGCGGCGAGCTCGTCCTTCAGCCAGGCCAGCTGGGCGTCGGTGAGGTCGCCATGGTGGAAGCCGGGCACCGCGCTGTCGAGCGCGATGAGCCGGAGCCCGCCGAGGTCGACGACCTGGTCCACGGGTCCCGCGCCCGCCGGGTCCTGCTCGAGGAGCACCCGCCGGAAGGCTCCGCGCTCGTCGTGGTTGCCCATCACCCAGACGATCGGGCAGCCGAACCCCTCGCCCACGGGGTCGAGCTGCTCGCGCACGCGCCGGTAGGCGTCCTCCTCGCCGCGGTCCGCGACGTCCCCGGTCACCACGATCGCGTCCAGGCGTCCGCCGCGCTCGGCCAGCCGGCCGACCGCCTGCGCGAGGCGGGCGACCGTGTCGACCTTCCCGTAGAGCGGAGCGCCGTCGGCCAGCAGGTGCGTGTCGCTCAGATGCGCGATGACCCTGTCGGCGGCGCGGAAGTGCCCGAGCTGCGGGCGCTCTCCGCCGTGTCCTGCTGCCGTGGCGTCCATGCCGCTCCCCTCGCCGATGCCCCTTCAGCGTAGGGCGGACCGCCGACAGCGCCGCGGCGGCGGGGCCGCTCACCCGGGCGCCCGCTCCCAGTCCCCGTCCTCGGAACGGTGGACGCGTCCGTCTGCGAGGAGCGCACCCAGCGCCGACAGTGCCGAATCGAGCGATTCCCCGGAGAGCCGGGCGACGGTTGCGGCGTCACAGCCTCCTTCGGATTCGACGACGGCCAGGACTCGCGCCTCAGCCGCGGTCAGCGCTCGGCACGATCCGTCGGCGTCGCCGACGGCGAGCAGTTCGAGCACATCCGCCGGCGAGGTGACGCAGGTCGCCATGTACTCGCGGAGGAGCCGGTGGCAGCCGGCGGAGGAGGCACTGGTGACCGGGCCCGGGACCGCGCCGAGGGGGCGGCCCAGGGCAGCCGCGTGGCCGGCGGTGTTGAGGGAGCCGGAGCGGGCGCCGGCCTCGACGACGACGGTGCCCGCGGTGGAGGCGGCGATGAGGCGGTTGCGCTGACGAAACAGCAGTTATATGCGTGGGCGAGTCGGCCTAGCTACCGGCGACGGCGCCCCCTGTTCTACCTTTGGCAAATGAAACTGATCTCGGAGCAGACGAGGTTTCCTCGCACACGTTTTCCGCATACACGTATTATTGAGATCGTTGATCTTTTCGAGGAGGCGGCGGAAGCAGAGGCCACCCGGGCGTTCAAGGTCGAGTTCCCAGACGGGACGGACGAAACCACAGAGAAGCGCTGGGAACAAAGGTACTGGTCGAAGTACATCACTGTCCGGGTAACGCGAGGGATGACGATAAACTCCTATGGTTCACTAGAAGAACTCCGACGACTAGATCCCGAGTACGATGATATTTCTCTCGACATATCCTTGAATCGCTACAGCCTTCGCTTTTCAACTTATTCGGATGTGTCTGATCTCGATTTGCGGCTCGATGAAGAAACGTACTCAAAGGCTCTAAAGGTCGCTCGCACCGCGGCAGACGAGGGTCAGATTCCTGTATTCGACGTCCGCGAACGCCCTGCTATCTTCCTCGGCCACGGCGGAACATCTGACTCCTGGCGCATCGTCGTGACCGAGCTAGAAAAGCATTACCCTATTCAGACATTCGAGAGCAAACCTAGATCCGGTCTGGGAATTCAGAACATCCTAAAAGAGCTGCTCGATACCTCGAATTTTGCGGTGCTTGTGTATACGGCCGAGGACGAGCAAGCAGACTCTACCCTACGCGCAAGACAGAATGTCGTGCACGAAACAGGTTTATTCCAGGGCCGTCACGGATTTGAGCGAGTGGCGTTGCTCGTTGAAATGGGTACTGTAAGTTTCTCGAATATGGACGGCTTGCAGTACATCCCCTATCAACGGGGCCGGATTCTCGATGTCGTTCCGCAAATTGTACAACAGATCGAACGAGAGTTTCCAGAGTAACCCGCTTGCGATCATTCTAAGCAATATGTTCACAATAGTACCGCTTGAATCTTCGCAAACGACCTACTTGGCGGAGTGAGCACCTGGCTTGCGGGCCACTCCCGCGCGAAGCTCGATCAGGGGAGCCGGCTGCTCTTCGATCTTCTCGTCCCTCTTAGAAAGCGTGCCGTCCGTCTGAGCGCGGACTTCCTCGATTTTCTCGCCCTGCTTGTCTATAGCGACAGAGAACCGTCCTGCCGTTACCGCCGTGATGAGCACCGAGACGATGAGGTCGACGAACGTGGGGGAAGCGTCGGGCCGCTCCCCCAGGATGAGTGCGCTGACAAGTCCGACGATCCCGGGCGCGTTAAGACAGTGCGGCGAGTCGGCGTCGGTGGTCAGAGCTAGCGTCCGAGCATGGCACCAAAGATGAGCGAGTACCCAGTCCCGTTCCCCGGAGACGATTGGGAGGTCGAGGTCTACTCCAACGCGGTGCGGTTGACCCTCTGGCACCACGCGGACGGCAGGCGCGTCCTGCACGGGGAAGTAAAGTACATGAAAAGCCTGGTCAAAGCACCCTTCCTCCCTTACGCCGCGGAGTCGCTGGGACAGTTTCCCCGCCTCAACGCTGCTTTGACCCTGGGAGACGCGCTCCAAGCCTTGATCTAGATCGGCCAGAAGGCCGTCCGGACAACCGCTTCCCGCAGGAGACGTTCACGGACGATGGGCTCGCTTCGAGACGGATTCGTGCTCTCTGTGCGCTCTCGGCCCACGAAACTGCGACCGTCTTCGTCGTCCCGTTCGACGTAGTATGTCTCGGGAACGTCCGCTTTGAAGTGGTTACCTTCGGGGTACATCCTGTGAATGTCCCACCGTTCGTGAGGCGTCTTCCTGATGAGCCAGCGCTCGCCCGTCCGGGTTGACTGGATCACGAACGTCGGTGCGGTCTCCAGCTCGTGATCGTCCCCCAGAAATGCGTCAAACTCGAGGGTGTCGGGGTTCCAGGTAGTGATCGCGTGGTCAGTCATAACCGCACACTACTCGATCCAGTGAGCACCCTGCTTGCGAACCACGGCCGCACGAAGCTCGATCAGCTAGGCCTCCTGCTCCGCAATCTTCTTGTTGCTTTTGGAGTGGATGTCGTTGGTCTGAGACCGGACCTCTTCCATCGGCTAGCCCTGCTTGCCGATGACCACCGACAGCCCTCCTGCAACTGCGACCATGCTCAGCACGGTGACTGCCAGGCTAGTGAAGGTGGCGCTCGCTTCGGGCCGCTCTCGGATGAGGATGAAGGCACCAAGCAGCGTGATGACGGCGGCGCTGCCGAACAATATGAAAAAGATGTCTGGTTCCTGCGAAGGTACCTCTGCGGGTGCCACTGGCAGGGATCGCAGGCGGATTGGGCGAGCTGTAAAGAACCGTCATTCTTCGCGGGCGGCGAGGTTCTTGCCTGTGAAGAGCTTGTAGATCGTCCAACGCCACGACTGCAGGATTCGCTCAAACTCCCACCACTTTACCCGCCATGTCAAGTATTTGCGATCGGTCCCCTCCCTGCGCCACCATACTTGATTATTGGAGTCGAGAAAGTGGGCGTAAAGCTTTGTTTTTTTTGGGTCCATTGGTGAAAGTAACTCCACCTCGGTCGAGGCGCCGGGTGGAATTATAGAGTCGCCGTTGTAAAGGATTTGCTGTTCGAGACGTCGAATGGAATACGGCTTGTTCATGAAGCCGAGAGCAAAAACAGGAGTGTTCCCGACATTGTACACAGTGAAGATATAGCGCCACCGCGTGCCGTCTGCTTGAGTGCTGATCGAAGTAATGAGGTTGTTAGCCTGCTGACGCTGTTCCCTGCGCCGATCGTTGCGAAGGATCTTTAGTCCCAGTCCGAACGCCAGGAGTGTTCCAATGCCGCTAACCCAGTCGGCGAACTCTCCCGGGGTCAGACCCAGCACATCTTTGACGAGATCCCAGAAGCCATCCACGTTCGGAGCTTAGCGTTGCGCCTCCACCACGTCGTCCACGAGCATCTTCGCCCTGCATCGTGGGCAGCGCAGGCAACGAACCAAGTACTGCCGGTGAGGCGTATGCGCGACCAGGAGGAAGAGCTTTGGAGGATCCGCCTGGTCCAGTCGCAGGGGCTGCCTACCTGCGTCTGTGACATGTGGCACGGCTGGGTTGTGTTCGGAGGAGACACGCTCTCGGATCCCACAAATGCGTTCTTCTCATGGCGTACGCAGTAGAAGCGGGCGCGCCAATAGACTACCGTTACGCGCCATGAGCGGCCTTCAGCGCCCGCCACGACAATGGTGGAGTGATGACTCGAAAGACATCCAGCAGCTCACACTTCCTTCTGACAGCCGCGTCCATCTGGACCGGGACTTCCGAAGTTCTCGGAGTGTACAAGTCGCGGAGGGCGGCGACGGAGGCAGCGAACTGGGACCGTCTTGAGGCGGCAGAGCTGGGCCCGGTGCAACTCTCGATCTCAGAATGGAACGGCGCCGTCTTGGTGCACTCTTGGAAGACTTGTCCGCATTTCGCGTCCGAAGAAGGTGCCGTCAGCAGTTGGTCCTAAAGACGCTTGCGGTTCGCCATTTTAGGTCAAATGCGAGAGCCCCTTCCCCGGCAGGGAGGAGGGTTATCTTGCTTTGCGCTTACCACGCAAAGTGCGTCCAGCTTTGGAAAGCTTCTCCTTAGAATCCGCCGCTAGCTTTTTCTTACTCAACCGAGATCCAGACGGTTCTTTCAATGTCACTGTCTGCCCATGGCGAATGGAAGTACCTGAGGATGTAGTGCGCATCGTTCGCACTTTGACAAACCCAAAGTTGTCGAGCGCAGTACGCGCTTCGGTCAGATCGGTCAGCGAGCCGCTTGCCACAAACCTTACAAGAAGGTTGCTGGCGCTACTTTTGTCAAGTGCGAGAGCAGCTTCGGCACGCTCCAAGTTCGCTACAATCACTTTCGCAGGCAAAATTCGCTTTTGGCGCTCGGCACGGTGAAGTATCTCCCGAGTTAAAGCCGCCGCAGCGGAGCTTTCAAACTCAAGAACGTATCTCGACTTGAATCGCGGCTCACGTCGACCCGGGTCGGGTAGGGGCGTCTCAGGATTTGGATCCTCGGCAGGCTGCGGGGCTTGCGGCGGAGGATCTTCAAAAGGTCACTTTTTCGGCCACCAGGAATCTTCCGCGGGCTCGAGTCTTGGGTCCAAATTGACTCTCGCTATCTACCCGTATATCCAAACGACTGCGGACCAGCAAGCAAGCTGAAGCGCACCGGCTACAAGCAAGGTTGTGTAAACGCCCCGCACTCGGCGCAGCGGCGCGGAGTTTTCATCGGCTTTATTGCTGTAAGTAATAGCAAGGTTTCGATAGTAGGATTTTTCAGAAAGGCTGGCCGGGTCGATCCAATCGTCGACCAGAACTTTTGCAGTGTTCCGAAAATTCCAGCGTTCTTTCCGGAAAAATGGCCAAGACTTTTTGAAGGTCACTGCGAGAAGAACGCCGACAAGCGCAAATATTGTGGCGCCTGATGTGGCGGTTGCAATCCAAGACCAGATGAAGAAGGCAGCATCACGGTCAGTCGACGACGCCGCTGCCAAGCTCGTCCCTACAAGAAAAGCTGTGGCGCTCCCTACAAACGCGACAAACGTGACCGATCGTTGCCGCATTGACTCAAGTTCTGCGACCTGGTCGTCTACTGTTCGCTTGCCCTCGCTGTAAGCGTCTTCGTACATGTGCACGCGTTCGTCCTCGTTCGACGGCGCCGCGGAACCAGGGTTCTTAGACGGACCGCTCGGAGGCTTCATGGTGCAACTCTAGACGAGCGACTCGCGGAAAACCGAGATTCCGCCGTACGCGATCGTGCCCGCAGTGCTCCGGGGTCCGATCGACCTCGAACGGCGCAGACCCCCCCCAACTTGGAGTTTGCGATCCCCCGTCGCAGCCCGTCCGTTCACGCCCTGTCGCTGCCGCCGACGCCTGCTTGACCACCGGCGGTGCAGCGGCGCAGCGGCGCGCCAGGGTCTGGCGGCGGTGATCTGAGGCACGGTGGCGCGCCGGTCGGCTCGATCAAGTCTGCAGGGCTCGGTACAACGTCGGACGGCTCACCCCCAGCGTCTTGGCTACGTGCGAAATCGAGTCGCCTGAATCGATGAGCTTCCTTGCCGATTCGACTCTCTTCGCGTCGAGCTTCCGCGGACGTCCGCCCGTGCGACCGGCCGCACGAGCTACGGCGAGACCGGCGTTCGTCCGCTCAACTAGCTGGTCCCGTTCTAGCTGAGCGAAAGCAGCGACGATCGTCAGCATTGCCCGTCCCATGGGACCTCCGGTGTCGATCCCTTCGGTCAGGGATCGGAAGTGCTTTCCCTCCATGTCGAGGTTGTCGAGCAGGTCGAGGACGTTTTTGACGGACCTCCCGAGCCGGTCGAGCTTCCAGACGACCAGAACATCGCCACGATCCATCGCGCTGAGAGCTTTCTCCAGCCCCGGACGGGAGGCCAGGGTTCCGCTCACGCCTTGATCCTCGAAGACCTTCGTGATCCCAGCACGCTCCATCGCCTCGCGTTGAAGGTCGAGGTTCTGCTCCTTGGTCGAGACGCGAACGTACCCAATCATTCGGGAGGTCTGAGGAGAGGTCGTCATACGGCAACTGTAACGGAAGGGCTGTAACATTCTCGAGCGGTTTCGGTCATGAGTTTCGTGGCACCTTCGGACACGCCTCCGTACTCAGCGACGCTGCAACGGCCGACGATCGTTTTCGGACACGCCCTCCCACGGTGGCGGCCGGAACGAGCTGATCGTTGGCCATACTGAACTGACGATCTCAATTCGAGACCGCGATCCGACGACGAGGTGGCAGATGGCTCAGATTGATTGGACCCGCGGCGAAATCATCTTGGCCACCAGCCTCGCCAACGCCCACGAGTGGCGGCAACTCTCCGAGGATCACCCAGACGTCGTGAAACTGTCGAAGTTGCTACGAGCCGCGAAGCTCCACCCCGTTTCTTCCCGCGATGACGCGTTCAGGTCTCCGGGCAGCGTCCGACGGAAGATGGCTGACATCAGGACGAAGCACCCCAACTACACGGGCAAGCCAACAAAAGGCAATCAACTCGAACATGACGTCCTCCGAGACTTTCTTGACGACCCCGCGGGTATGGCTGCCGAGACCGATGCGGTCCGCGCTGCGTTGCAGTCTGAGGATCTGGACGTGCCGGAGGCTCTGGAGCTACGCGAGAGCGTCTTGGAGGGCCGCGTCCTTCTCGTCCGACACCAGCGGCGCGAGCGCTCGCCTGCGCTGAGGAGGAAGAAGCTTAAGGACTGCGAACGTCGAGGCCAGCGAATTGCCTGCGAGGTCTGCGACTTCGACTTCCTCGTCACCTACGGAGATCGCGGGCGAGGGTACATCGAGGTTCACCACGTCCTTCCCCTACACGTCTCCGGCGAGGTAGCGACCGAGCTAGAGGACCTCGCGCTCCTCTGCTCTAACTGCCACCGAATGGTGCACAAGACCCCCTGGACCACGCCGACACAACTACGAGTAGTAGTCCGAGCCCAGTCGTCGGCAGGAGGACCGCTGACCACCCCCCGACACACCGATGCCCCCTCACCAGGAGAACAAGTGAGGGGGCATTGGGTGAACCTGGGGACCTAGGCCAGGTGCACCCCCGAGTGGAAAGGAACGAAGCACTCGGGGTGGTCTAAGGGTCAGCGGGTCAACGGCGGGGCACCTTCACCGCGGCTTCGCTGTACGACGCTGTGCGTCGGCATCGACGGGCCGAACTCGCGCTGGACCTCCCGAAGGGCCTGAGCCTGCTCGTCGCGTCCTGGGAGACGCCATGCCCGCTGACGGGCATTCTCCCGAGCTTCCGACCACTCGGGGGTGCCACGGATGAACTTCGACATACCCTCGGGCCACGGACCGCGCCCGATCGGGGCGGACAGGTCGTCGAGAGTCGAGAGCCATGCCAAGAGCTGGCCGTTCCGATCGAGACCGGCCTCCAGCACCTCGTCGGTGACGATGAATTCCTGGCCCCGACTGAAGACTGTCGAGGGCGCCATGAAGGCAGTCGACAGGCGGACCGTGGTGCCGTCCTGGCGAACGTGGACAACCTGTCCGACGAGGCTGGCGGGTGTTTCACTCATGCTGATTTCTCCAGGGAGGCGGTGGTTGTGGTGTGACGGGCAGCGAGCCTCCGCAGGGCATCGAGATCCTGCGGAGGCGCTCCGGCCTGGGAGAGGTGGCTGAGGAAGACGTCGAGGTCGTCACCCGAGAGCGCCCCATCTCCGACCGTGAACGCGACCGCTCGGCGGAGAGCATCGGCATTGGCGAGGTCGTCCTCCGCTGCCTCATCCGTGATGCCAAGGCGATCGGAAAGGACTGCGATCAGGTCGGCTTCCGTTTTGATAGCGCGGAGGCGGAGTGCGTCATCTCCTGCATCAGCTGCCCGCTCCCGCACCTGAGCTGCATCAGCAATGAGGGACCGGATGTGTCCCGAGAAGCTTGCAACAGTCGCGGCACTCTCAATGGCGCTGAGAGCGGAGAACGTCGAGTGCACGTGGTTTGCGAAGTGCCGTGCGGCTGAGCTACCTGAAAAGCCGAAGTCTGCCGCTACTCCCCGAATGGAGCGACCCTCGAAGTAGGCGCGCTCTGCGTCATTCCGGCGATCGGAGGTACAGATGGTGCAGGCGCGGGGCATGTCATAAGTCTATCGAACCGACGCGATCGCTGCATTCCTTGCATCCTTTGCGGCGCGCTGTGCAATCTTCTGGTCGGTCTGTCTCTGCCGTGCCATTTTCTTTCGAAGATCAACGATCCAAGACTCCGGCACGTTCAACTGACGCGCCAGTGTACGGGCCGCGCGGAGCTTGAAAGGTGCGAGGTGTTCAGGGCGCAGATCTTCCTGTCGGCCGAACCTCGGCAAGTCCGATTCCGCGGTGGCATCCGCTGGACTCTCTGCCTTTCGACCTGTGGCACCTTCTACTTCCTTCTCGGTGAGGTTCCGCACCAGTCGAGTGCGTGCGGCGTAGCACCTACCCACCGCCCTCTCGATGCGCTCACTAGTGGCGACGGTGCTTGGAGAAACCATCTCGGTGACGACCGTCCAAAGTCGATCGAGGTCTCTTTCTTCGGTCAGGTCAGCCCGTTCCGAAAGCGTCTTGAAGATGTCGTTCTGAATCATGTTGTCTCCTAGAGGGTCACGCGGGGTCAGTTCGGGGACTGAAGAGGGCCTCTAGCTCGCCCTGAAGCGCCGTGATCTCGTCCTCCTCGCCGTAGTCCGGGCCGCTCTCGCGAAGAGCGTCGATACGGGCACGAATCGCAGAGCCTCGTGCGAAGAGCACCGCGAAGTCGGTCCCGTCCTCCTTGTGAGAGGTTCCGTTGAGCTGGTGGCGGTGGGTCATGAAGTTCTCCTTTTAGTGGGCCCGAGCTTGGGCCGTTTCTTGTTATACGAGGCTGCGCGGCCATGCGCCGGATCGAAGCGAGAAATCTTGAGAAGAGATCTCAGACGATCAGATTCATGAACGCGGCCTCCGCCTCGACAGCAGGTCGCGGAGCCGGCTCCGCATGGACCTCCGGTGCACGATGGCCTTCGCCTGGTACCCGTGGAGCCGTAGATGCTCGACCGCCACCACGGCACCGTGGAGCCGCAGCGTCTCGGCAACGGCGTCGATCAGCTCAGGAGCGCGCTCCTGAATGACCATGGCCACCTCCGGGGTGACCTGAACCTCCTCCAAGACCTCCGGGGCCGGAGGGCGCTTGTTCCAGTCCTTCAGCACGCCAGAGGGCTGAGTCGAACGGGTACGGAGGTCTGAGACCGCGGAGCACCACTCTGTCCAAGCCCGAGCACCGGCCAGGTCGCCCTGTGCGGCCTTTTCCAAGGCATCAACAGGGAACCGCACCTTGGTGACGTATTGAGCCACGACGCGGGCGTCAGAGCGGTCGAAGGCCTGCACATCCTGAGGCTTCTTACTTGCTCGATGGCCGAGCTTTTTTGCCGTATCGCACCACAGCGCGAACCAGTCGCGACGGAACTGCTCAACGTCAGCATCAGAGTTGAGAATCATGATCGAGTGCGTGTGGACGTTGAAACCCCTTTCTTCGCTCCAGGTGCATTCCAGCGTCTTGTAGGAGCCCGACAGTCCGTACTTCTTCTTCAGTGCCGAGTAGGCGCGTCCGCGGGTCAGGTGCGACCACATAGCGGCAATGTGCTGGAGCTGGTCGACGACTCGCGTGTTCGACCAGTGGCGGAGAGTCGCGGTGATGAAGACGAGGGTGCCGGGGAGCGCTTCAAGAGCATCTCCGAGCGCCTTCGCCTGACGCGGGGCCTCTCGTTCGGCGCAGTCAGGGCAACGGAGCACGTTGTGGCACTTGAGCGGGCTGATCTTCGACACAGACCCGTCGATGTACTTCTTCGAGGCAGGGTTCTTGAACCTTCGCCCGCAGAGGCAAACCCAATCATTCTTCCTCAGGGGCTGAAGACTCTGGCTCAGCTTCTGGAAGCCACTCCGACGTGCCCGCTCCTGGTCGTAGATGCTGCTTCCTGTAGGAGTACGTTCTAGTACTTCATCAAGGGTGCGAGGGGTGGTCGAGGTGGTCGTCATCGTGGGCGTCTCCGGGTTGCCGTGACAGCCCGAGCTGGCCGTCCCCATTACTAGCAAGCAACCGGCGCGACGTTCCGGTGCGCAGAGAAAAGGGGCCCTCGCTCTGGACGACCAAGACCGAGCGAGAGCCCCACGGGAACCCGAGTTTTATTCTAGAACACCGACTCGCGGCGGAGAATCCTTCGACCTGGACTTGCTAGCCTTGGGGCTTACAAGTGAGACAACTCAGATCAAGAACTAGTGCTCGCCTGAGGCTCGACTAGCGACCAGTCTTCTTCGTCGAGCGACGTGGCGACGAGGTGTCGGATCTTGACTCGATCCGCGCCCCGACCCTTGGCCACCCTGACATCGAGCAAGGTGCGGACAAGCTCTCGCTGCTCGTCCAGGCTCAGCCCATGGAACCGCTCCTCCACCTGAGCGCCGACCTCGACCGCCCTGTCGAGATTGACGCGACCACGCCCCCAGAGTTCTGCTCGAAGCTGGCCCAGGATGCCGGAGGATGCCTGTGCGGCTCTCTGCGCCTCGATACGGGCCTCGATCCCCTCTCGGTCGTCCCTGAGCTTCAGGAGCCGCACACGAGCAACAGCGGGAGGGAGCAAGCCCTCGTCCTTTTCGGCGTAGGCGTCGCTCACGAGAGCATGGTTCGCATCCAGCTCAGCGAGGAGGCTGGCCAGGGACTCCCCCGTCTCGACACTGCCGACCGGCGCGAAGAGAAGAGCCCTCACGCACGCATCGATGACCTGCTGATCGATGAACTTCTTGCCGATCTGGACGTGACTCGTGTCGGCCTTGCAGATGTAGGAGCGAGAGTAGAAGAGCTTCCCTCCGCAGAGGTCGCAGTGAGCAAGTCCGGACAGAAGGTGCTTCGTTCCGGGACCGGGGGTGGTGCGGCGTCCGGGGTCGGCCAGGATCGTCCGAACCCGCTCGGCCTGCTCCGAAGTGACGATGGGCTTAATCCAGGTGGATTCAGTCAGCACGCCTTCAACGAGAGTATGACCGGCATAGTGCACCCTGTTGCAGATGTCACGGAGGCGGCCTGGCGTCCAGCTCTTCATCGTCGCTGAAGGCACGGCACGGTCCGTGAGGTCGAGGGCGATGCCGCGCAGGCTGTGGCCCTTCTCGACCCGCTCGAAGATTTCGCGCACGGTGACGGCCTCCTCCTCGACAGGGGTACAGCCGTCCGTCTCGTAGCCGAAGCGCCGCTTGCCTGGAGTCGGTCGGCCCTGAGCACGACGGGACTCGTTCGCTCGCTTCTGGCGCTCGCTCTTCCTAGCCGTCTCGAAGCGGGCCATGCCCGCCATCATCGTCGCGCGGAGCTGTCCGTCCGCGGTCAGGATGTCGATCTCGCCGTCGATCGTCATCACCGCAACCCCGGCATCGATCAGTGTCAGGAGGTCACGGATGCCTCGGAGAAGGCGATCCATGTCGACTGAGATGACGACATCGAAGTCTCTCGACGCGGCGCCGCTGAGCATCTCAGCCCAGGCAGTCCCAGGGCCCCGGGGCTTGGTCGCGGAAACGTCGTTGTCTCGGTAGGCGCGCACGACGGTCCAGCCCCGACGCTCGGCCATCTCCGTGCACCGCGCGATCTGGCGGTCGATGCCCTCTTCGCGGTCGAGGGACTGCCGGACGTAGATGGCCGCTCGTTTGGTCATACGCACAACTCTACTTCTGGTGCAGGAATCGCCAGCGGGTGGGCGTGGTGCCCGGCGGGACCTCCGTCGCGACGGCGCAGCCGGGGGTGGCGATGATGCGGTGGAGGAGGTCGGCGTGAGCCGTCGGGTAGAGGCGGTCCGCTCCCCCGGCGAGGAAGGCGACCGTCCGGCCTCCGGAGCCGAGGGCGGCGCGGTGGGCGACCGCGTCGATTCCGAAGGCACCGCCCGAGACGACGGAGACGCCTCGCGCCGCGACGCCCGCGGCGAGCTCGGCGGCCACGTGCTCGCCGTAACCGGTCGCAGCGCGGGCGCCGACGAGGGCGAGGCGGTGCGGCGGATCGAAGGCGGCGGGATCACCGCGCAGCCAGAGCAGGAGTGGCGCGTGCGGTCCGAGGTCGTCGAGCGACTCGGGCCACACGGGAGCCCCGGGCAGGAGCAGCCGGGCGCCGAGTCGCTCGGCGATCTCGAGACGTCGGAACAGGAGCCTGCGGTCCAGGCGCGGTCTCCAGCGCGCCAGCCCCGACTGGAGCGCGGCGACCTCGGAGTCGAGGGGCGCGAGCGCCGCGCCTCCTTCGTCGGAGGGAGCGCGATGCGGGGGCGCGAGGATCTCCTCCGCGGACGACGAGGACACGACGTGGGCGAAGGCCTCGGCCGCGCCGACCCTCTCGATGAGGAGGGCGGCGACGGAGTCGCCGGGCTCGGTCAGAGAGTTCCAGCCGCACCGGGCAGCAGCGTCGACGAGTGCGCTCCGAGCGCAGCCGGACTCACCCGAAGGCTCGCCGTCGGCAGCCGAGTCCGGATCGGCTGCGCCGCTCGGCAGCAGTCGGCGAACAGCATCGAGCTCCGCGCCGTCGAAGAGCGCGTCGGGCCGGATCACGCGGCACCCCCACGGAGGACGAGCGCGCGCGCGAGGTGGGCTGCTGACGGCCGGTCGGCTGCGTCGAGGTCCGCGAGCGTCCAGGCCAGGCGCAGGACCCGGTCGTAGCCGCGCATGGTCACCAGACCTCGCTCCAGAGCCCGGTCGAGCGTGCGGGACTCGGCACTGGTCGGGCGCACCGGGTCCGAGCGCAGCCAGGCGCCGGAGACCTCCGAGTTGAGCGTCCACGGAGTGGAGGCGAGGCGAGCCGCTGCCAGGGACCGCGCCGCAACGACACGGGCGCGGGCCTGCGCCGTCGACATGCCGGACGTGTCTCGACGTGCGGCCAGCTGAGCCGCGCTGATGCGGCGGACCGTCAGGCGGATGTCGACGCGGTCGAGCAGCGGTCCGCTGAGCCGCGCGAGGTAGCGGCGGCGGACCGAGGGAGCACAGGTGCAGGTCTCTCCGGGGATGCCGAAGCGGCCGCACGGGCACGGGTTCGCCGCGAGGACGAGCTGCACCCGCGCGGGGAACTCGGCGACGGCGTTCGCGCGGTGGATGCGGATCACGCCGGATTCGAGCGGCTGGCGCAGCGCATCGAGGGCGACGGACGAGAACTCGGGGGCCTCGTCGAGGAACAGCACTCCCCGGGTGGCGCGGGCGACCGCGCCGGGCTGGATGCGGCCGCTGCCCCCGCCGACGATCGCTGCGGACGAGGCCGAATGGTGCGGACTCTCGAACGGCGGTCTGCGCACCAGCGCGCCACCGGTCGGCGCTCCGACCAGCGAGCGCATGCAGGTGGCCTCCAGCGCTGCGTCGTCATCGAGGTCGGGGAGGATGCCTGGAAGGCGCGAGGCGAGCATCGTCTTCCCGGCGCCGGGAGGCCCGAGCAGGAACACGTGGTGCCCGCCCGCCGCCGCGACGACCATCGCCTCGGCCGCCTCCTCGTTCCCCACCACGTCGGAGAGGTCGAGGCGGGCCTCCGGCTCGGACACCGTCGCAGACGGCGGCGCGGCCTCGGGGAGCACCGGCACTTCCCACTCGGCTCCGTGCCAGACGGCGGCCGCCGCCAGCGAGGAGACCGCGATCACCTCGACGCCGTCGACCAGCTCCGCCTCGAGGCGGTCCTCGACGGGGACCATCACGCGGCGCCTGCCCTCGCGGGCGGCCGCGAGCACCGCGGGCAGCACGCCGGGGACGGAGCGCAGCCGGCCGTCCAGCCCGAGCTCCCCGATGTGGACGACCGCGGCGACCGACTCCGCATCGACCTCACGGAGCGACGCGAGCGCGGCCAGCCCGATGGCGAGATCGAAGGCGGAGCCGTGCTTGGGCATCGCGGCCGGCGAGAGGTTCACGGTGATCTTGTATTCGGCGATGGTGCTGCCGGAGTTGATCGCCGCCGAGCGCACCCGCTCCTTCGCCTGGGCGAGCGCGGCGTCGGGCAGGCCGATGATCACCATGCCCGGGGTGCCGTCGGCCGAGTGGGCCTCCACCCCGACCACGGCTCCCGCGAAGCCGACGAGACCGACCGCGGAGGTCCTCCCCAGGCCCATCAGGCCACCGCCCGCAGGTGCCGGATCTGCGACGGGACTCCCCCGGGAGCGACGATGCCGACCGCGTCGATCCGCAGATGCCGGGAGCGCTCGTGGTGCTCGTCGGCCCAGGCGTAGGCGAGTCGGCGCAGGCGCTGCGCCTTGGCCCGCGTGATGGCCTCGACCGGCAGTCCGAAGCGCGTCGACGAGCGCGTCTTCACCTCCACCACGACCAGTGCCGACCCGTCGCGGGCGACGATGTCGAGCTCGCCCTCGCGGACCCGCCAGTTGCGGTCGAGGATCTCGAATCCGTTGTCTCTCAGGTGCGCCGCCGCGATCTCCTCGCCGCGCCGCCCCAGTTCGTCCTTGTCCATGCGTCCTCCTGCCGGAAGCGTGCAGGAGCAGAGAGGAGCGTCGGACGGCCGGGAGGGGATCCGGGGAGAAGAGGGCCGAGGAGGCGGGTGGGGAGGGACGTCGGGCCGGGGTCTCGATACGCCGCCGGGTGCGGCTACGCGACCAGCTGATGTATCCGCGCCGCCTGAAGACGAGACCTGCGGAGCCGCGGATCCGACAGAGCTCCGGAGCGGGGTGGGGCTGCGGGCACCGGGTCTCGATGCGCCGACGGAGGCGGCTACGCGACCAGCAGGGGGTCCGGAGCCTGCCGCGACAGCGCCCTACTCGTCGAGCGCGAGCTCCTTGGGGAGCTCGAACTCCTTGCGGGAGAGCTCCTCGACGTTGACGTCCTTGAAGGTCAGCACGCGCACCGACTTCACGAAGCGGTCGGAGCGGTAGACGTCCCAGACCCACACGTCGCGCATGGTCAGCTCGAAGTAGAAGTCGTGCTCGGTGTCGCGGCGGACCAGGTCGACCTCGTTCGCCAGGTAGAACCGGCGCTCGGTCTCGACGACGTACGAGAACTGCGAGACGACGTCGCGGTACTCCCGGTACAGTGCCAGCTCGACCTCGCGGTCGTAGTCCTCGAATTCGTCCTCATCCATCGTTGGACAATCCTACGCCGAGCCGACGGGCACGAACGCCGGGAGCGGCTCCTCGACGCTCTCCCGCGACTTCGACAGCCAGGTCACCCGGTGCAGCGGGGACGGGCCGACCCGCTCGATCCCCGCCCAGTGCGCGGCGCTGCCGTAGCCCTTGTTGCTGTCCCAGGCGTAGTCGGCGAAGTCGTCGTGGTGGCGCACCATCTGACCGTCCCGGCCCACCTTCGCGAGCACGGAGGCGGCGGAGACGGCGGCGCAGTCGCGGTCGGCCTTCACGCGGGTGACGATCGTCAGCTCGGCCGCCCACTCGCCCAGCGCGGGCGTCAGCCAGTCGTGAGCGCCGTCGAGGAGGACGACGGCGGTGGCGAGGTCGACGCCCTGGTCGGCGAGGCGCTCGATGCCCCTCGACGCGGCGCGGCCGAGGCCGGCGATGATCCCGGTCTCGTCGATCTCGTCCGCCGAGGACTCGCCGATCGCCCAGGCAGAGACCCACTTCGCTACTCCCGGCAGGAGCGCCTCGCGGCGGGCGGGAGCGAGCATCTTGGAGTCGCGGAGCCCCTCGGGGAAGCGCCCACAGCGGCTGCCGATCGACACGACGCCGACCGAGACCGGGCCGGCGATCGCGCCGCGGCCGACCTCGTCGCAGCCGATGACCGTCTCGTAGCCCTGCCGGAAGAGGCGCCGCTCCTGCGTCAGCGTCGGCTCGGCGACGACCACCTAGCCCTGCCCGCTCTGCACGTCGTCCGAGCCCTCCTCGGAGGCCTCGGTGTCGACTCCGCGGAACACCGACGGGTAGTCGTCGAGCCACGCCCACTGCTGCACGGGCCAGGTGACGAGGATCGCGCGGCCCACGACGTTGTCGATCGGCACGAAACCGCCGCCCGGCTTGTCGGTGTTGTAGCGGGAGTCGGCGGAGTTGTAGCGGTTGTCGCCCATCACCCAGAGCGAGCCCTCGGGCACGACGACGTCGAAGGGGGTGGCCGAGACGGCCTGCACCCCGTCCGGCAGCTTCACGTAGGGCTCGTCGATCGGGTTGCCGTTGATCTCGACCTGGCCGAGCGGCGTGCAGCAGGTCACGTGGTCGCCCGGCAGGCCGATGACGCGCTTGATGAGGTGGTCGTTGCTGTCGGGAGCGGTGAGGCCGACGAGCGCGAGGGCGGAGTCGACCGCGGCCTGGAACGGCGGCACGGAGGGCTCGGAGCTCGGCGAGAGCCATCCGCCGGGATCGCGGAAGACGACGACGTCGCCCCGCGAGATCGGCACGACTCCGGGCACGAGCTCGTTCACGAGGATGCGATCGTTCTCGACGAGCGTCTGCTCCATGGAGGAGGAGGGGATGTAGAACGAGCGGATCAGGAAGGTCTTCACGAGGAAGGAGACGAGCACCGCGACCACGAAGATGATCAGCACGTCGCGGAGGAAGAGCAGGACACCCCGGCGCTTGCGCGGGCGCTTCTCGGACGGATCCGCCGAGTGGCGGGCGTGGTCCTCGCCTCCGGGGAGGCGGACCGGGGCCGTGCTGTCTGTCATCGCTCGCCGTCGCCCCTACTGTGCATCACCGGGTGGACTCCCCGGACGGATCGCCCCCGAGAAAGGGAGGAACCCCGGTCCATCATAGGTGGACCGGGGTTCCCGAGAAGTCGTGCGGATGCCGCTCAGGCGTCGCGCTTCTCCTTGATCTTCGCCTTCTTGCCGCGCAGGTTGCGCAGGTAGTAGAGCTTCGCGCGACGGACGTCACCGCGAGTGACGACCTCGATGTGGTCGATGACCGGCGAGTGCACGGGGAACGTGCGCTCGACGCCGACCTGGAAGCTCACCTTGCGGACGGTGAAGGTCTCGCGGACGCCCTCGTTCGAGCGGCCGATGACGACGCCCTGGAAGACCTGGATGCGCGAGCGGGAGCCCTCGACGATGTTGACGTGGACCTTGACGGTGTCGCCGGCGCGGAAGTCCGGGACATCGCTGCGGAGGGACGCCGCATCGACGGAATCGAGGATGTGCATGCTGTATCGCTCTCCGTGCCCGCCACAGGTCGAACACCGTTTCGTTGATGGAAGTCGGTCGTGCCCACGTCGTCGCGGCTCCCCTGTGGCAGAGCCTGCGCGAGGCACAAGCGCTCATTCTGCCATGCCGCGTCGATCCGAGTCAAAGCAGGCTCGTCTGGAGGGCAGGGTCACCCGGAGGGCAGAGCTGCGCAGAGGGCGGATCCGTCGAGAGGGCCGAGCCGTGGAGCAGGGCGGGGCCTCGCAATGGGACAGCGTCTCGCAGGAGGCCCCCTCAGAGGACGATGGTCTGCCCGTCCTGCGGGCGCTCCGGATCGAAGCCCTCGCCTGCGACCGGGCGGTGAGCGCCCTCGGCCTGCACGGACGCCGCCTCCGAGAAGGCGAGGAGAGTGGCCCTCGCGTCGGCGAGGAACCGCCACGCCGAGTGCCAGAAGGCCGCCACTCCGAGGACCACCGAGAGCAGGCCCAGCGCCCAGGCGCCGGGCGGGAAGAAGCCGAAGGCGATCAGGGAGAGGTGCCAGGCGCCGACCACGGCCACGTCGCCCCACGCGGGAGTGCGCGTGGGCCGGACGGTCACCCGGAATGCGACGATCGCGGCCACAGCCGCCAGCGCGACCGCCAGAATGGGGAGGGCGATCACCAGGCCGAGCACGGTCCAGCCGCTCGATCCTCCGAAGACCCCGTAGCCGAGGAGGATCCACAAGGGCAGCACGATCGCCGCCGGGAACTGCCAGGAACCGAATGCCCGTCGCGTGCGCATGCACCGACCGTACCCACCACCGCTGAGCGACGGCTCAGCGGACCCCGAGAGGATCAGGATGATCGAGCTACGCACCCCCGCCGAGATCGAGGAGATGCGTCCCGCCGGCCGCTTCGTCGGCGAGGTACTGAAGGCCACCTCCGCCGCCGCCGCGGTCGGCGTGAACCTGCTGGAGCTCGACCGGCTCGCCCACGACATGATCCGCACGGCCGGCGCCGAGTCCTGCTACATCGACTACCACCCCTCCTTCGGCGCGAGCCCCTTCGGCAAGGTCATCTGCACCTCCGTCAACGACGCGGTGCTGCACGGCCTGCCCTTCGACTACCGGCTGAGGGACGGCGACCTGCTCACCCTCGACTTCGCCGCCTCCGTGAACGGCTGGGTCGCCGACTCGGCCATCAGCGTCGTGGTCGGGACGCCGCGCGAGGAGGACCTCGCCCTCATCGACACCACCACCCGCGCGCTCGAGGCCGGCATCGCCGCCGCCCAGCCCGGGAAGAAGATCGGCGACATCTCCGCGGCCATCGCGGCCGTCGCGCACGCCGAGGGCCTGTCCATCAACACCGACTTCGGCGGCCACGGCGTCGGCCGCACGATGCACGGCGATCCGCACATCCCCAACGACGGACGCGCCGGCCGCGGCTACCCGCTCCGCCCGGGCCTCGTCGTCGCGATCGAGCCGTGGTTCCTGCAGACGACCGACGAGATCTACACGGACAAGGACGGCTGGACCCTCCGCAGCCGTGACGGCTCTCGCGGCGCCCACATGGAGCACACGATCGCCATCACCGAGACGGGGAACATCGTCCTCTCCGCGCGGGACTGACCGAATGATGGACAGTACCGCTATCCGATAGCGATACTGTCCACGTGAGAATCTCGGAGCTCAGCCGCAGCAGCGGCGTCAGCCTGCCCACGATCAAGTACTACATCCGGGAGGGGCTGCTGCCGCCGGGCGACGCCGCCGGCCCTCAGCGGGCGGAGTACGGGGACGCCCATGTCGCCCGCCTGACGCTGCTCCGGGCGCTCATCGAGAGCGGCGGCGTCGGCATCGCCGGCGCGAAGCGGATCACGGCGGCGCTCGACGCGGGCGTCGGTCCGACAGCGGCGTTCGAGGTGGCGCAGGACGTGGTCTCCGTGAGCGCCGACTCGACAGCGTCCGCCACTGAGGCGTCGACGCGGCGGATCGCCGAGGCCGCGGGCTCCGACCACTGCGGCCACCCTGCCGTCGCGACGGCGGCACGGGCGCTCGACGCGCTCGAGCTCTCCACCGGACCGATGAGTGCCGGCTGGCTCGAGGCCTACGCACGCGCCGCCGCCCTCGTCGCCTCCGCCGACCTCGACGAACTGCAGGCCCGCGACAGCGTGAGCGAGCAGGCCGCCGTCGCCGCCGTCGGCACCGCGCTCGGAGACGTGGTGCTGCAGTCGCTCCGGCGCGTCGCCCAGGCGCGCGAGACGCAGAGCCGCTTCGGCTCGACGGAGGTGCCCCGATGAGTGCGGCGACCGAGACGCCCGCGCGCACGGCCTCCGCCGCTCCGCACCGGCCGCTTCTGGTGCTCGCTGCCGCGATGGCGGTCGGCGCCCTCCTCTGCGCGATCGCGCTGGTCCTCGATCCCCGCGAGCTCGGCGGACAGCCGCTCTGGGGCAAGCCGCTGAAGTTCTGCCTCTCGATCGCGCTGTACGCCGTGACGCTCGCCTGGCTGATCGGGCTCGTGCCCCGCCGGCGCCGCCTCGCCCGAGCGCTGGGCACGGTCGCGGCAGTCGGCCTGGCGGTCGAGATGGTCGTGATCGGAGGCGCCGCCCTGGTCGGCGAGCGCAGCCACTTCGACGTCTCCACTCCCCTGCACGCCGCGCTCTGGGCCTCGATGGCCGTCTCCATCGTGGTGGTCTGGCTGGCGACGCTGGTCCTCGCCGCCCTCCTGGCGCGGGTGCCGCTCGGCGACCCTGCGCTGACGCTCGCCGTCCGTGCCGGACTCGTGATCGGGCTCGTCGGGATGGCCCTCGCGTTCCTGATGACGGGGCCCTCGCCCGGCCAGATCAGCGACTACCAGGGCGTCGTCGGCGCGCACGCCGTCGGAGTCGCGGACGGCGGACCCGGCCTCCCCCTCCTGGGCTGGAGCACCACGGGGGGCGATCTGCGCATCCCGCACTTCGTCGGGATGCACGCTCTGCAGGGGCTCCCGCTGCTCGCGCTGCTGCTCGGACGGCTGGCACCCCGGATCCCCTTGCTGCGCCTCGGATGCACCCGGCTGCGGCTCGTCGCACTGGCCTCGGCGGGCTGGGCGGCCGCGGTCGCCCTCACCTGCTGGCAGGCGCTGCGCGGACAGGCGCTGACCGCACCGGACGCGCTGACCCTCGCCGTCGCTACTGTGGCGGTGGTCGCCCTCGCCGGAGGGACGATCCTCACCCTCGCACGAACGGAGGCCCGCGCATGAGCCGGCTACGCCGCAGCTGGACGCCGCTCGGGATCGTCTACCTCATCCTCGCCCTCGCCGGGCTGATCGGGACCTGGACCTGGAACGTGCGGGCGATGCAGGAGGGCGCGGACGTGCTCGCCGGCCTTGCCGCAGGCGGGCCGTGGGTGTCGTCGTTCTCGACCGACCTGCTGGTCGTCGCGATCGCGGCCGTCGCCTTCATGGTGGTGGAGGGCCGCCGGATCGGGATGCGCCGCGTGTGGATCCTGGTGCTGCTCGCGCCGCTGGTCGCCCTCGCGTTCGCGTTCCCCCTCTTCCTCGCCCTCCGCGACCGGCACCTGGCCCTCGCGGCCCGGTGAGCGTGCGGCGCGGGGCTAGGGAAGCAGTTCGGGGCGGACGCGGCGCGTGCGCTCGACGCTCTGCTCGTGGCGCCAGGCGGCGATCGCCCCGTGGTTGCCGCTGAGGAGCACCGGAGGGACGTCGAGGCCCCGCCAGGAAGCGGGCTTGGTGTAGCTCGGGTACTCGAGCAGCCCGTCGGAGTGGCTCTCCTCGACCAGGCTCGCCGGATTGCCGACGACGCCCGGGACCAGGCGTCCGACGGCCTCGATCATCGCCATCACGGCGACCTCTCCTCCGTTGAGGACGTAGTCGCCGAGGCTGATCAGCCGGACCCGCGCGCGCTCGGCGGTGTGGTCCACAACGCGCTGGTCGATGCCCTCGTAGCGGCCGCAGCCGAAGACGAGGGAGGACTCCTCCGCGAGCTCGCGGGCGGTCGCCTGGGTGAACAGCTCGCCCGCGGGCGACGGGAAGATCACGACGGGGTCGTCCGCGCCGTCGAGGATCGTGTCGAGCGCCTCGCCCCACGGCTCCGGTCGCATCACCATGCCGGCGCCGCCGCCGTAGGGCGTGTCGTCGACGGTGCGGTGGCGGTCGTGGGTGAAGTCGCGCAGGTCGTGCACGCCGAGCTCGATCAGCCCGCTCTGCCGAGCACGGCCGAGCAGGCTGATGTCGAGCACGCCGAAGAACTCCGGGAAGATCGTGACGATGTCGATCCTCACGACCGGGGCTCCTCCTCGGAGGCGGCGTCGGAGGCGGCCGGGGGCTCGTCGTCGGCGGGCTCCTCGAGAGCGGCGTCCGCGTCAGCGGAGTCCGCGTCATCGGAGGCGTCCGGCGCGTCGGCGTCCGCAGGCGCGCTCAGCGCCGGGTCCGCGAGGTCGACACCGCTGAGGTCGACCGCGGCGGGCTCCTCCTCGGGAGCCTCCTCGAACAGGCCGATCGGAGGCGTGACCGTGACGATCCCGGCCGCGGCGTCGACGGAGGGGACGATCGCGTTCACGAACGGCACCATCACCTCGCCGGAGGGGGTACCGACGATGAGCAGGTCCTGCGCGGGGAAGTGGTCGACGCGGCGGACGGTGCCGACCTCGACGCCGTCGCGGACGACCTTCATGCCGACCAGCTGGTAGTCGTACCAGGAGTCGTCCTCGCCCGGCTGGGTCTGCACCTCCTCGTCGATCCAGAGGATCGCCTTCAGGAGGGTCTCAGCGGCGTTGCGGTCGTCGACGCCTCGGAAGAACGCGACGGGGTGGCTGTTGTACCAGCGCAGCTCGACGAGCTCGAGCTTCTTGCCGTGCCACTCGGAGGTGCGCGGGACCTGCAGCGTGAACGTGGATCCGGGGGTGAAGCGCTTGTCGGGCTCGTCCGTGTAGAGCTCGAGCTTGATGGCGCCCTTGAGCCCGTGGGCCTTGGTGAGTCGGGCGACGCGGAGCTGCGTCGTGCCCGGTCCGGTGACCGACACCTCTACTTGTCGGTGTCGACGACGTCGACGCGCACGCGGCGCCCGTCGGCGAGCGCGGCGACGAGAGTGCGGACGGCCTTGGCGGTGCGACCGGAGCGTCCGATCACGCGGCCGAGGTCCTCGGGGTGCACGCGCACCTCGAGGACCTCTCCGCGCGGGGAGCTCGTGGCCACGACACTGACCTCATCGGGGTTCTCGACGATCCCCTTGACGAGGTGTTCGACGGCGGGAGCGAGCACTGACTACGCCTCGGTGGAGGTCTCGTCGGCGGTGTCCTCGACCGGGGCGGCCTTGGCCGGAGCCTCGGACTTCGGCTTGAGGACGGGCTTCTTCTTCGCGTCGACGACGAACGGAGCCTTGGGCTCCTTCACCTGGACGGTGCTGACGGCGTCGGCGTCGCCCTTGAAGCGGCCCCAGTCGCCGGTCAGCTTGAGGATCGCGGCGACCTGCTCGGTCGGCTGCGCGCCGACTCCGAGCCAGTACTGCGCGCGCTCCGAGTCGACCTGGATGAACGAGGGCTGCTCGGTCGGGTGGTACTTGCCGATCTCCTCGATCACGCGGCCGTCGCGCTTGGTGCGCGAGTCGGCGACGACGATGCGGTAGTAGGGCGCCCGGATCTTGCCGAGGCGCTTCAGACGAATCTTGACAGCCACAATTCTCCTGTGTGGTCGTTGACCGGTGTCCGGTCGATGATGGATGAACTGAGCCGTGAGCGTGGGGGCACACCCGGCGGAAGCTCGAGGGGGTTTCGTCGGCGGTGAGTAGAGGGTCGACCGCCTCGGACCCGACGGATCATTCTGCCAGAAAAACCGCCCTGGTGCGGGCCCGGCACGCCGCCGCCCAGCGGCACCCTCGCGGGAGCGGGCCTCGCGGGACCGGGAAGGCCTCCGCCGGGGCTCGGCGTCCGCCCCGGCCGCAGGTGGCAGGATGGCGAGGCGCGTCCCGATCGGCGGACGCCCGGATCCGATGAGGACCACGCCATGGAGATCAGCTTCGCCGCATCAGACCGCTCCACGCTCGGGATCGAGTGGGAGGTCGCGATCGTCGACCGGCAGACGGGCGATCTCGCCAACGTCGCCGATGTGGTGCTGGAGGCGCTCCGCAGCGACGACGGCGCCCCGCACCCGCACATCACCGGCGAGCTCCTGCGCAACACGGTCGAGCTGGTCTCCGGCGTGCACACCTCCGTCCGCGACGCGGTCGCCGACCTGCAGGACCAGCTGCGGCAGGTGCGCGAGATCACCGACCCCATGGGACTCGACCTCGTGTGCTCGGGCACGCACCCGTTCGCGCAGTGGTTCGACCAGGCCATCACGGACAAGGAGCGGTACCACCGCCTCATCGACCGGACCCAGTGGTGGGGCCGGAACATGATGATCTGGGGCATCCACGTGCACGTCGGCATCGAGCACCGCGACAAGGTGCTCCCGATCCTCAACTCCCTGCTCGACTACTACCCGCACCTGCAGGCGCTCTCGGCGTCGAGCCCGTTCTGGGGCGGAGTCGACACGGGCTACGCCTCGAACCGCGCGCTGCTGTTCCAGCAGCTGCCGACGGCGGGCCTGCCTCCGCAGTTCGGCGCCTGGGCGAACTACGAGGAGTACGTCGACGACATGATGCGCACCGGCGTCATCGACGATCACACGGAGGTCCGCTGGGACATCCGCCCCTCGCCGCAGTGGGGCACTCTCGAGATGCGCGCGTGCGACGGCCTCTCCTCCGCGGAGGAGATCGGAGCGGTCGCCGCGCTGATCCAGTGCCTCGTCGAGCACCTCTCGTCGCGGCTGGACGCGGGCGAGGACCTTCCGACGATGCAGCCCTGGTACGTGCGCGAGAACAAGTGGCGCGCGGCCCGCTACGGGCTCGACGCCGAGATCATCCTCGACGCCGCCGGAGCGGAGCGGCTGGTCACCGACGACATCCGCGACCTGCTCGTCACCCTCGCACCGGTCGCCGAGCGTCTCGACTGCGTGAAGGAGCTCGGCGACGTCGAGCTGATCCTGGTCGCGGGGGCGAGCTACCAGCGCCAGCTGCGGACGGCGGCGGCGAACGACGGCGACCTCAAGGCGGTGGTCCGGGCGCTCGCGGGCGAGTTGCGCGACGGGCTCCGGGATCCCCGCTCATGACGCGTCCCGTCCTCCTCGCCGCAGCCGCGATCGGCGCGCTGGCCCTCGGCCTCGCCGGCTGCTCGTCCTCGACGACGACCGGCCCGGCGACCGCGTCCCCCGCCGGCACCGCCACTCCCCTCCCGACCGTCACCGCCGATCCGCTGCCGCTCTCGATCGGCGGCTCTCTTCCCGCCGGCTCCCGGGTGACGATCGTCGGCGACAGCATCGTGCGCGGTCTGACGGTCGACCCGGAGCAGGCCTGGCCCGCTCTCGTCGGCGACGACCTCGGCTGGGAGGTCACGAACCTGGGCTGCGACGGCGGCGGCTTCATCGAGCCGGGCGACTGCGGCGTCGCGATCGGCGACCGCGCGGAGGAGATCGCCGACACCCGGCCCGACGCGATCGTGCTGATCGCCAGCAGCAACGACCTGGGCTGGGATCCGGAGGACGTGGACGCCGCGATCGGGCCGGCAGTGGACGCGATCGTGTCCGCCTCGCCCTCGGCCCGGCTCATCGCGCTCGACTCGGTCTGGGGCCCCGACCCGCGTCCCTCCGATCTCGACGAGTACGACGCGGCGCTGGTCGAGGCCGTGACTGCCGCCGGCGGCGGTGCGCTCGAGTACCCGGACCCCCTCCGCGAGGACGGGCTGCTCGGCGAGGACGGCGTGCATCCCACCGTCGAGGGCCAGCGCGCCCTGGCAGACGCGTTCGAGGTGGCGGCCGAGAAGTCCGGCCTCGCCCGGGCGGTGCCGACGGGACAGAAGGCGACGGACGCGCCGCCGGCCTGACTCCGACGCGGGGCGCCGCCCTGACGGCGCCCCGCCGGGTCAGCGCGCGGTGCTGTTCCGGCCGTCGCGCCAGCCGAGCAGGTCGCGCACGGGCGCGAGATCGATGTCCGGACCGGTGATGCCGAGCGTGAACAGGCGGGCGCCCAGGTCGTACTGCTGGTCGAGCACGTCGAAGGAGGCGTCGCCGACACCGCCGCGCACGCTCGCGCCGGTCGAGATCTCGATCGCCGCCGGGTCGCGGTCGACGCGGCCGCACCACTCCGAGAGCACGCCGAGCTTGCGCTCGAGCGTCGGGACGTCCGAGAAGCTGTGCCAGATGTCGGCGTGCTCGGCGACGATCCGCAGCGTCTTCTTCTCGCCGCCGCCGCCGATCATCACCGGGATGTCGCGTGTGGGCGCCGGGTTGAGCATCGACCACCGGCTGCGGATGCGCGGCATCGCCTCGGAGAGCTCGTCGAGGCGGGAGCCGGGAGTGCCGAACTCGTAGCCGTACTCCTCGTAGTCGCGCTCGAACCAGCCCGAGCCGATGCCGAAGATCAGACGGCCCTCGGCGCCCTTGGCGCTGATGTGGTCGACCGTGCGCGCCATGTCGGCGAGGAGGTCGGGGTTCCGGTAGCTGTTGCAGGTGACCAGCGGACCGAACTCGATGCGGCTGGTCTGCTCGGCCCAGGCCGCGAGCATGCTCCAGCCCTCGAAGTGCAGGCCGTTCGGCTCTCCCGAGAGCGGGAAGAAGTGGTCCCAGTTGAAGGCGATGTCGACGCCGAGATCCTCGAGCTCGGCGAGCGTGTCGCGGATGACCTCGTAGGGGACGTGCTGCGGTGCGATCTGGACGCCGATGCGGACGGGGCGCGCGTGTGCGGTTGTCATGCCCTCACGCTAGCGAGCGGTGCGCCTCACGGGGATCCCCGCTGCGGCCCCCGGAGGGACGGCGCGCTACTCCCCCGCCGGGTCCGGCGACGCCGAGGGCGCCTCGTCGCTCGTGGAGCGGGCGAGCTTGACGACGGTGGCCCCCTCGTCGTCGAACAGACGGAGCCGTCCGCCGTCGATCGAGGCCATCGCCGCCTCCGAGAAGATCATCGGCAGTGCGACGCCGTCGCAGGCGATCAGCGTGCTCGGCCCGGCCGACACGGTGAGGGCGCCCTCCTGGTCGATCGACCACTCGCCCTGCGCGCCGTTGCAGCCGTCGGAGCCCGTCCAGGTCCCGTCCTCCGCGATCAGGAGGAACGGCACGTCGGGCGCGTCGTAGGAGACGCCCGTCACCCAGCGGCCGACCAGGTCCTCCGGGGAGGGCGCCGTCATCGCGTCGACCCCGGAGCCCTCGGCGCAGCCGGTGAGCCCGAGCACGGCCGCGAGGACGAGGATCCCGCCCGCGCGTCCGGCCGCGACCCGCCTCATCGCCCGAGGAGCTTCTGCAGCTGCTCGAGCTCCTCCGGCGTGGGCTGGGCGCCCTTGCCGGCGCCGCCGCCCAGCCCGAAGCCGGAGCCGCCCGCGTCGCCCGGGCGGGGCCCGGAGGTGATCGCCGCGTTCTCGGCCGCGCGCTTGGCGGGGTTGCCGGACTTGCTGCTCTTCTTCTTCTGCGGCTTCGGGCGGCCCTGGTAGCCGGCGCCGGGCACGGGGCCCATGCCGGGGACCGAGGGCATGCCGCCCTTGGCGACCGTCTTCATCATCTTGGCGGCCTGCTCGAAGCGCTGGACGAGCTGGTTGACGTCCGTGACCGTCATGCCGGAGCCGCGGGCGATGCGCAGGCGCCGCGAGCCGTTGAGCAGCTTCGGGTTGACCCGCTCCGCCTTCGTCATCGACTGGATGATCGCCTCGGTGCGCACGATCTCGCGCTCGTCGAACTGGTCGAGCTGCTCTCGCATGCCCTTCGCGCCGGGCAGCATGCCGATCATCTTCTTGATCGAGCCCATGTTGCGCAGCTGCTGCATCTGGCCGAGGAAGTCGTCGAGGGTGAACGTGTCCCCCATGATCTTCTCGGCGATCTTGCGCGCCTCGTCCTCGTCGAACGCGGACTGGGCCTGCTCGATGAGGGTCAGCACGTCGCCGAGGTCGAGGATGCGGCTCGCCATGCGGTCGGGGTGGAACTGCTCGAAGTCGTCGAGCGACTCGCCCGTGGAGGCGAAGAGGATCGGGCGGCCGGTGAGCGAGGCGACCGAGAGCGCCGCGCCTCCGCGGGCGTCGCCGTCGAGCTTGGAGAGGACGACGCCGGTGAAGTCGACTCCCTCCTGGAAGGCCTTGGCGGTCGCGACCGCGTCCTGGCCGATCATCGCGTCGATGACGAACAGGACCTCGTCGGGGTTCGTGACGCGGCGGATGTCCGCGGCCTGCTTCATCATGTCGGCGTCGACGCCGAGGCGTCCGGCCGTGTCGATGATGACCGTGTCGTACTGCTTGTCGGTCGCGAAGCGGATCGCGTTCTGAGCGACCTTGACCGGGTTGCCGACGCCGTTGCCCGGCTCCGGCGCGTAGACCGCGACTCCGGCCTGCTCGCCGACGACCTGCAGCTGCTGCACGGCGTTGGGGCGCTGGAGGTCGGCCGCGACGAGCAGCGGGGTGTGGCCGTCCTTGCCGAGGTACTTGCCGAGCTTGCCCGCGAGGGTCGTCTTGCCCGCGCCCTGGAGGCCGGCGAGCATGATGACGGTCGGCGGGCGCTTGGCGAACTCGAGCCGGCGCGACTGCCCGCCGAGGATCGCGACGAGCTCCTCGTTGACGATCTGGACGACCTGCTGGGCCGGGTTGAGCGCCTTGTTGACCTCGTCGCCGAGGGCGCGCTCGCGCACCTTGCCGGTGAACTCCTTCACGACCTCCAGCGCGACGTCGGCGTCGAGGAGGGCCCGCCGGATCTCGCGGACGGTGCCGTCGACGTCCGACGCGGAGAGCTTGCCCTTCGTCCGGAGGTTCTTGAAGGTCTCGACGAGTCGATCGGAGAGGGTGCCGAAAGTAGCCATGATGCCCGGAATTCTACCGGAGGCCCGGAGCGTCGGCGGGCGGGGCCGCCGATCGGCTCGCGATCGGCGCGATCACCGCGGAGCGGATTAACTGGTCCGGGTCCAAGAACAGGGTTAGGGTGGCCCGGTGATCGAGACACTGGTGGCGGGCGACTCCGCGGAACCCCTGGACTACGCCGACGGCTGGGAGCTGCAGCGCCGCCTGCACGCCGAGGTGGTGGCGGGCTCGAGGCCGGACACCCTCGTGCTCTGCGAGCACTCCTCCGTCTACACCGCCGGCAAGCGCACCGAGGCGCACGAGCGCCCGGACGACGGCTCGCCCGTGGTCGACGTCGACCGCGGAGGGCGGATCACCTGGCACGGCCCGGGGCAGCTCGTCGGCTACCCGATCGTGCGGCTCGGCGAGCCCGTCGACGTGGTCGCCTACGTCCGCTCGCTGGAGGGCGTGCTGATCGCCGCTCTCGACGACCTGGGCGTGCAGGGGCGGCGCGTCGACGGGCGCTCGGGAGTGTGGATCCCGAGGGACGGCGGCGCCGACAAGATCGCCGCGATCGGCATCCGCGTCGCCTCGGGCGTGACGATGCACGGATTCGCCCTCAACGTCTCGAACAGCCTCGAGCCCTACGCCCGCATCGTCGCCTGCGGCATCGCCGACGCCGGAGTGACCACGCTCGAGCGCGAGCGCGGCGAGGCTCCGCCCATGGAGGCGGTGCGGGCGCGGGTGGCGGCGCGCTTCTCGGAGGCGGCGCCCGCCTTCTCCGCCCGGATCGAGGAGGTCGCCGCATGAGCGCCGAGGCGGGCGGCCGCAAGCTCCTGCGGCTGGAGATCCGCAACGCCGAGACGCCGATCGAGCGCAAGCCCGAGTGGATCCGCACGAAGGCCTCGATGGGCCCGGAGTACCGGCAGCTGCAGTCGCTGGTGAAGAGCGAGGAGCTGCACACCGTCTGCCAGGAGGCGGGCTGCCCCAACATCTTCGAGTGCTGGGAGGACCGCGAGGCGACCTTCCTCATCGGGGGCGCCCAGTGCACCCGCCGCTGCGACTTCTGCCAGATCGACACCGGGAAGCCCGCGGACTACGACGCGGACGAGCCCCGGCGCGTCGGCGAGTCCGTGGCGCGGATGAACCTCCGCTACGCGACCGTCACCGGAGTCGCCCGCGACGACCTGCCGGACGAGGGCTCCTGGCTCTACGCCGAGACCATCCGCCAGATCCACGCCCAGGCTCCGGGCACGGGGGTCGAGATCCTGGTCCCGGACTTCACCGGCCGCGCCGAGCACCTGCAGAGGGTGTTCGACGCGGAGCCGGAGGTGTTCGCCCACAACGTCGAGACGGTGCCGCGGATCTTCAAGCGCATCCGGCCGGCCTTCCGCTACGAGCGCTCGCTCGACGTGCTCACCCAGGGCCGGGAGGCGGGGCTGATCACGAAGTCGAACCTCATCCTCGGCATGGGCGAGGAGCGGGAGGAGATCTCGCAGGCGCTGCAGGACCTCCACGACGCCGGCACCGACATCGTGACCATCACGCAGTACCTCCGCCCGACGCCGCGGCATCTACCGGTGGACCGCTGGGTGCACCCGGAGGAGTTCGTGGCGATCAAGGAGGAGGCCGAGGACATCGGCTTCCTCGGCGTCCTCGCGGGGCCCCTGGTCCGCTCCTCCTACCGGGCCGGCCGGCTCTGGGCGCGCTCGATGGAGTCGAAGGGGCTGCCGGTCCCGGAGCACCTGCGCCACCTCGCCGACGCGGCGCTGGGCTTCTCGCAGGCCGTGTAGCCCGCCACCGGGACGGCGCCGGCGCGTCGTCCCGGGCGGGGCCGCTCAGCTGACGAGCTGCTGGGCGAAGACGTGGGGGGTGAAGCCGGTGAGGTCGCCGATGCCCTCGCCCTGGCCGACGAGCTTGATCGGGATGCCGGTGCGCTCCTGGACCGCGAGGACGAAGCCGCCCTTCGCGGAGCCGTCGAGCTTGGTGATGACCAGGCCGGTGACGCCTGCGTGCTCGATGAACGCCTCGGCCTGGCTCAGCCCGTTCTGACCGGTCGTCGCGTCGAGCACGAGCAGGATCTCGGAGATCGGGGCCTGCTTCTCGATGACGCGCTTGATCTTCGTGAGCTCGTCCATCAGCCCGCCCTTGGTGTGCAGGCGGCCGGCCGTGTCGATGATGACCATCTCGACGCCGGTGTCCTTCGCGAACTGCACGGTCTGGAAGGCGACGGACGCCGGATCCTGGCGCTCCTGCTGCGGGCGGACGATCTGGGCGTCGGCGCGCTGCGCCCAGGTGGCGAGCTGGTCGACCGCCGCGGCGCGGAAGGTGTCGGCCGCGCCGACCACGACGCTCCGGCCGTAGTTGCGGAGGAACTTGGCGAACTTGCCGATGGTCGTGGTCTTGCCGACGCCGTTCACGCCGACCACGAGGATCACGGCGGGGCGCTCGCTGAGCTTGAGGGTCGTGTCGTACTTCGACAAGCGCTCCTCGAGGGACTCGCGGAGCATCCGCTGCAGGTCGCGCGGGTCGGTGGTGGAGTAGCGGGCGACCTTGGCGCGGAGGTCGTCGACGATCTCCTCGGTGATGTCGGGGCCGAAGTCGGCGGTGATCAGCGCCGTCTCGAGGTCGTCCCAGGTCTGGTCGTCGATCGTGCGCTTCTCGAACAGGCCGCGCAGTGCGCGGCCGAGCGACCAGGAGGTGCGTTCTGCCATGGGTCCAGGCTACCGGCGGGCGCGCCTCCGAGCGGTCGGGGAGGCGGGTTCAGGCCGGGGGCGCGGCGACGCGCTGGCCGACGACGGCCGAGACGCCGTCCTGCCGCATCGACACGCCGTAGAGGGCGTCCGCGATCTCCATGGTCCGCTTCTGGTGGGTGATGACGATCAGCTGGCTCGAGGTGCGCAGGTCCTCGAAGATGCTGAGCAGTCGGCCGAGATTCGCGTCGTCGAGAGCGGCCTCCACCTCGTCCATGATGTAGAAGGGGCTCGGCCGCGACTTGAAGATGGCGACCATGAACGCCACGGCCGCGAGCGAGCGCTCCCCTCCGGAGAGGAGCGACAGCCGCTCGATCTTCTTGCCGGCCGGCCGCACCGCGACCTCGATGCCGGTGGTGAGCAGGTTCTCCGGGTCGGTCAGCCGGATGCTGCCGGTGCCGCCGGGGAAGAGGACGGGGAACACGTCCGCGAACGCCGCCTGCGTGTCGTCGAACGCGGAGGCGAACACGGTCTGCATCGTCTCGTCGAGCTCCTCGATGATGGTGAGCAGGTCGCGCCGGGTCCCGGTGAGGTCGGCCAGCTGCTCGGTCAGGAACGCGTGCCGCTGCTCCAGCGCGGCGAACTCCTCCAGCGCGAGCGGGTTGACGCGGCCCAGCTGCCCGAGCTGCTTCTCGGCCTTCTCGAGGCGGCGGCGCTGCTCCTCGCGGACGTAGGGCCGCGGCTCCTGCTCCACGTCCGTCTCGTCGGGGACGCCGACTCCGGGACCGTACTCCTCCACCAGCACGTCCTCGGTGAGCCCGAGCTCGGACGCGGCGCGCTCGAGCAGACCGGTGAGCTGCAGCCTCTTCTCGTAGATCTGCAGCTCGAGGCCGTGGACGCTCTCGGTGACGGACTGGAGCCGGTCGCGCACGCTCCCCTCCTCGCGGCGGAGCCCCTGCAGCTCGGCGTTCTGCTGCGAGCGCGCCGACTCGGCCGCGACGAGCTCGGCCCGGGCCTGCTGGACGGAGCGGTCGACGGAGGCGAGGACGGCGGGGAGCGCGGCGGTCACCTCGGCCGCCGCGTCGCGCTGGCGACGGCGGATCACGGCGCGGCGCGCGGCCTCGTCGGCGGCGGCGCGGTCGGCGGCCAGCTGGCGGGCCAGCGCCTCCCCGCGGGACTGCTCCGCCCGCACCCGCTCCTTGGCGGTCTCGACGCCGAGCCGCGCCTCGATCTCGCGCTCGCGTGCGGTGTCGACGTCGCGCTGCAGACCGTCGCGGGCGCTCGCGTCGAGCACCGGCCGAGGCCGGGCGCGCGCGGCGTCGAGCGCCGACCTCGCCTCCTGGGCCGCGCGCTCGGCGTCGCCGACCCGGTCCGAGGCGACGGCCAGCGCCCTCGAGCCCCGGCCGTGCTCGGCGGTGGCCGCCTCGAGCTGGGCGCGCACGCCGCCGAGCCGCTCGGTGTGGGCGGCACGGGCGGCGTCGTGCTCGCGGAGGGCCGAGAGCGCGCTCGCGGCCTGCTCCTTCGCGCCGCGGAGCGCACCGGTCTGCTCGGCGAGCTCGAAGCGGAGCCGGTCGATCCCGCCCTCGACCTCCTCCAGCCGGGCGGCGGCCGAGTCGCGCTCGGAGACGAGCTCGATCCGGCTGCGCTGCCCGCCGGAGCCGGCGCTCTGCACGGCGTCGGAGACGGTCGCGCCGTCGCGGGTGACCAGGACGGTGCCCGGATCGATGCCCTCTCTCAGGCGCCGCGCCGCGGCGAGGTCCTCGACCACGAGCACGCGCTCGAGGAGCGAGAGGACCCCGGCCGGCGCCGTGACGAGGTCGCCCGCGCGTTCCGCCCCCTCGGGAACGGCGAGAGCGACGTGCGGCCGGGTGGCGTCGGCGACCAGCAGCTCGACGTGTCCGAGGTCGCGCTCCAGCGCGGCGTCCAGAGCCGCGTCGGCCCGGGCGGTCGACTCGACCAGCACGGCGTCGGCGACCGCGCCGAGGGCGGCGGCGATCGCGGCCTCGGAGCCCGGCCGCACCTGGATCCGCTCGGCGACCCGGCCGCGCACCCCCTCGATCCGGGCGGCGATCAGCTCGGCCGAGCCGTCCGAGACGTCGAGGGCCAGCGACAGGGCACCCGTGCGGGCGGCCAGCGCCTCGCGCTCGCGCTCCAGGGCGTGCAGCTCCTCGCGCAGCCGCTCGATTCCGGCCTCGGCGGCCGAGACCGCGGACTGGGCGAGCTCGTAGCTTTCGTCGAGGCCGCCGTCGGGGCCGCGGCCCGCGTCGCCCAGCTCGGCCTCCAGAGCGTCGAGCGCCCGCCGCGCCGCCTCCTTCCGCCGGTCGGCCGCGTCGAGGGTGTTCTGCGCGCGCAGGACCTCGCCCCGGACGGACGCGAGACCGGAGGCGGCGGTGTCGGCCTGCCCCGAGAGGGTGGAGAGCTCGAGGTCGTAGCGCGAGACGAGGGCCGCCTGCGCGGCGATCTCCTCGTCGACCGCGTCGAGGGCGGAGCGGGCGGCGACGGTCGTGCCCTGCGCCTGGACCCACGCCGACTCCGCGTCGAGGACGGCCTGCCGCAGGCGCTCGAGCTCGACCCGCGCCTCCTCCACCTGCCCCGGCGTCACGCGCGGCTGGATCTGCGGCTGCTCGGACTCGAGCTCGAGCATCGCGAGCCGCTGCCCGGCGAGGGCCGAGAGGTTGCGCAGCCGCTCCTGCACCGACTCCAGCTCGAACGAGGTGCGCCGGGCGTCGTCGACCGCGTCGCCGACCGCCTCCGCCTCGATCCGCGCTCGCCGGAGCGTCGCCTGCTCGAGCCGCTGCTGCAGGACCACCCGCTCGCTGTGCCGCTCGCTCTCGGTGCGGGCGAAGCCGTCCAGAGCGGTCCGGAGCGCGACCACGTCGTCCGCGAGCAGGCGCGCCCGGGCGTCGCGCACCACGGCGGCGATCGTCTGCGCCTGCCGTGCGACCTCGGCCTGGCGCCCGAGGGGCTTGAGCTGGCGCCGGATCTCGCCCGCGAGGTCGGAGAGGCGGGTCAGGTTCGCCTGCATCGCCTCGAGCTTGCGGAGCGTCTTCTCCTTGCGGCGTCGGTGCTTGAGGATCCCGGCGGCCTCCTCGATGAACCCGCGCCGCTCCTCGGGGGTCGCGTGCAGCACGGCGTCGAGCTGTCCCTGCCCCACGATGACGTGCATCTCGCGCCCGAGACCGGAGTCGCTCAGAAGCTCCTGCACGTCGAGCAGCCGGCAGCCGCGTCCGTTGATCGCGTACTCGCTGCCGCCGTTGCGGAAGAGGGTCCGGGTGATCGTCACCTCGGTGTACTCGATCGGCAGGGCGCCGTCCGAGTTGTCGATGGTGAGCGCGACCTCGGCGCGGCCGAGGGGTCCGCGGGTGGAGGTGCCCGCGAAGATGACGTCCTCCATCTTGCCGCCGCGGAGCGTCTTCGCCCCCTGCTCCCCCATCACCCAGGCGAGCGCGTCGACGACGTTGCTCTTGCCCGAGCCGTTGGGGCCGACGACGCAGGTGACCCCCGGCTCGAAGGCGAACGTGGTCGGCTGAGCGAAGGACTTGAACCCCTTGAGGGTCAGGCTCTTCAGGTACACCCGGCCGCCTCGCTCCCGTCCACAACGCCTCCACGGTAGCCGACGGCCGCGGCCGGGCCGGGAGGCGGAGCCCCGACCGGCCGACGGACCGCCGCGATCCCGCACCGGAACAGGCGCAGGAGGCCGCCGCGGGCGCCGGGACGTGCACACTGGGGTGGTGAACCGCACCCCCGACCCGGCGCTCCGGATCCGCGAGCTCGCGATCCCCGAGGCCGTGGGCGCCGACGGCTGGAGCGACTTCCTCGCCCTGACCGCGATCGGCGACGCGGTGGGGACCGCCCCGGACTGCCGGGCCGTCTCCACCTGGAACGCCGAGGAGAACCGACCGATGCTCGCCGTGAACGAGGCCGTCGGCTTCACCCCCGTCGCCCACGAGGGCCAGTGGAGGAAGGAGCTCTCATGACCCCGCTCGTCGAGCCCGGACCGCCGCTGACCGCCGCCGAGCGCGAGCGGTTCGCCCGGCAGATCCGCCTGGCGCCCCTCGGGGAGCTCGGACAGCGGCGCCTCCGGAACGCGCGCGTGCTGATCCTCGGCGCGGGCGGCATCGGCTCGCCGGTGATCACGGCGCTCGCCGCGGCCGGGATCGGGCGGCTCGGCATCGTGGACGGCGACGTCGTCGAACTCTCGAACCTGGCGCGGCAGACGGCGCACGACGACTCCTCGGTGGGCCGGTCGAAGGCGGAGTCGGCGGCGGCGACCGCGCGGCGGCTCTCCCCCGGCATCGACGCCCGGGCCTTCCCGGTGTCGCTGACCTCGGCCAACGTCGACGCCCTGGTGGCGGGCTGGGACGTCGTGGTCGACGGCTTCGACACCTTCGGCGCGCGCTACCTCGCCTCGGACGCGACGACGCGCGCCGGGATCCCGCACGTGTGGGGATCGGCACTCGGCTTCGACGGGCAGCTCTCGACCTTCTGGGCCGGCGCCCCGGGCGGAGGGGTGACCCTGCGCGCGCTGCACCCCGAGGCCGAGGACGCGGGCGACAGCTGCTCGACGGTGGGCGTGCTGGGCGCGCTCTGCGCGCTGATCGGCTCGGCCATGGCGGCCGAGGTCGTGAAGCTCGTGACCGGGGCGGGCGAGCCGCTGTTCGGTCGCGTCCTCGTGCACGACGCTCTCGACTCCTCCTGGGCCGAGCTCCCTCTCGAGCGGCGGGTGCCGCCGGTCCCGGAGCGGCGGGCCGCGGCGGGCTCGATCACGGCGGCCGAGCTGCGGGAGCGGCTGGCCGGGCCGACGCCCCCGACCGTCGTCGACCTCCGCGAGGACGACGAGGACCGGTCCGTCGCGGTGCCCGGTGCCGTGCGGATGCCGATGTCGCGCTTCGACCCCGCCGCTCTGCCGGCCGGTCCGCTCGTGCTGCACTGCGCCTCCGGGGTCCGGTCGCGTCTCGCAGCGGAGCGCGCGGCGGCGGCGGGCGTGGCGTCCGACTCGCTCGACGGCGGGATGGCGTCGTGGCGGGAGCGGTGACCCGAGCCGCGGCCTCGTGCGCCGCGGAACGGGAGGGGTGAGGCGCACCCAGCGCCCTGCCGATCGGCGACCCGGGATGTTCGGTGCTCGCAGCGGAGAGGATCCGTCCTTCTCCGCGGATCAGGGCGGAGCAGTGTCCGAAGCTGAGCGGCGGTGGCGTGCTCGCGGCCACCGTTCCGAGGAGAGCACCCATGCCGACGCCTTCACCGCACTCCGCGCGGCAGGCGGCGCTGCTCGATCCTCCCGACCCGCCCGACCCCGGCGCGGAGGCGTGATGCCCGAGGTCTGGAGTCCCGCCGAGAGGCGGCTGCGTCGGCTCGGCTGGATTCCGCGGCGCCCCCTGCCGCGAGGTGCCGTCTGCGACGCGATCGTCTCGCCGCGCCTCAGCCTCACCCGCGCCTGGCTGCAGACCGGGGAGTTCGAGGTCCTCCCCCATCCCGGGAGGCTCCGCGTGCTCTTCAGCCTCGACGGGACCGGCCGCCTCTCCGCCCGGGGCCGCGACCACCGGCTCCCGGCCGGCAGCGCTCTCGTGACCCGCGCCTCGACGGTGCAGTACGCGGCGGCGGTCAGTCCGTGGGCGCGCTTCGAGTGGCAGCTGCGCCCCTCGGTGCTCCGCGCGAGCGAGTTCGCCTCGCTCACGGACCGGGTCCTCGCCCTCCCCGAGGCCTACTGGCGCGCACTCACCGGTGCGGCGAACACCGTCCTCACTTTCGGCGTCGAGCCCTCGGACGCGGCCTTCGAGCACTTCGAGATCGCGAGCGAGCACCTCCTGGCCTCGGCCTTCTCGGCGCTGCTGCCCTCCCCCGACCGGGAGGACCGGTCCCCCGCCGCCGTGTACGCGAACGGCACGCGCCTGATCGAGCGGCACTACCGCGACCGCTCCTTCACTGTGGAGATGCTCGCGGAGCGCCTCGGCGTGTCGGTCAGCCACCTGCACCGGGCGTTCTCGGCCGCCGGCACCACCCCTCGTCAGCGGATCGAGCGCGCACGGGCCTTCGAGGCGCAGCGCCTCCTCGACGAGCTCGGCCCGCGGGCGGCGGCGGACCTGGACCGCGTGGCGCGGTCGGCCGGCTTCAGCTCGCGGATCCACATGCAGCGGACCCTCCGCCGGATCGACGACGCGAGCTGACGTGGGCCGCCGCGTCCCCCGCGCCGGACGGGCTCCCGGCGAGGAGGCGGCCTGAGCGGCTCCCCCGGTCCGGCGGCGCGACGGAACGTCCACGGTCGGGCATGGAACCTCGTCGCGGCCCGTTCCGCGTCGACCGGAGGCCGGACGTTCGGCAGGATCGGCGCGTCCACCACCCCTCGCACGAAAGAAAGAAAAGGAACACCATGACGGACACCAACGCCCTGGACCCGACGGCAGCGCACTCGCGCTCCCTCCCACCGCGGATCGACTCGACCCGCGGGGGGCCCGCCCGGCGGACGATCATGTCGGGTGCGGCCTGGTCCGTCCCCGTCGTCGCCGCGGCGGTCGCGACCCCCGCGGCCGCCGCGTCCACCGGCCTCACCCTCGCCTTCGACGCCCCGGCGTACTCCTTCCCCGCCTGCACCACGAGAACGGTCTCCGTCCTCGCCACGACCAACGGCGCTCCCGCTGCCGGCGACACGGTCACCATCACTCTCCCCGCCGGCCTGACCAGCGGCGGCGCGCAGACCGTCAGGGCGACGACCGGCGCGGACGGACGCGTGAGCATCCCGGTCACGGCCGGGAACGTGGCGCAGAACGGCATCACCCTCTCCGCCGTCTCCGGCGCCGCGGGCGCGACGGCGACCGCGAGCACCACCGCGACCACGGGGACCGCCGTCCGGTACGTCACCGACGGCGGACGGACGACGACGGAGTCGAACGGCAACGTGCCCTCGGGAGCCAAGACCGTCGGACCCCGGTACTACCTGACGGAGTCGGGCGAGCTCTATCACGGCGGGGGGCGGATCGCGCGCGGCGTCACCAGCGTCCAGGGCTTCCGCGACGAGCAGAACCGCGACGTCGCCGACTTCGTCGTCGACGGCGTCTTCTACCGCTTCGTCACCGGAGAGGCCGCGCCGAAGGCCATCGGGAGCGGCGTGCCGGCCGGATCGACGGTCCATGCGCCCGCCTTCTACGTCACACCGAACGGCGAGCTGCGGCGCGCCGGCGGAGCCCTCGTGACCACCGGAGTGACGAGCGCGGACTCCTTCCGCGACCAGAGCAACAACGACGTCATCGACGTGATCGTCGGCTCGGAGCTCGTCCGCTACATCTCCTCCACGAAGAACCAGGTCTACGCCAGGAACGTTCCGGCAGGATCGACGGCCTTGGCGCCCTCGTACCACCTGACGCCGGACGGGCGCCTCTTCAACAGCAGCATCCTGGTCGCCACCGGGGTGACCAGTGCCGACGCCTACCGCGATCGACAGAACCGTGACGTCGTGGACGTGATCCAGAACGGCGCTCTCGTCCGGTACGGCGCGTTCGCGGACAGGACGCAGCCGCAGATCCGCGTCGCCTCCGGTGTGCCCTCCGACGCCACCATCTACGCGCCGGACGCCTACGTGACCCGGGACGGCCGGGCCTTCGTCAGCGGCGTGCTGGTCGCCACCGGAGTCTCCTCGGCGTTCGGATTCCTCGACGTGCAGAACCGCAACGTGCTCGACACGATGACCAACGTCCTGTGCCCGTGACGCACGGGATCGGCCGCTGATCCGGTCCTGCCCCGCCGCACGCGGGTCCGAGGGAGGCGTCCCGCGGGTCCCTGTGCGGCGGGACAGGACCAGTCCGTCCTCGGGATGCAGCGTCCTCCAGAAGCGCGGACGCACCTGCTGCGGACCGCCCGGAGCGGACGCACCGGCCCGGTCGAGGACGGCTCGTCACGGAGGGCTCTTCGGGGTCAGCCGCCGGCGAACGGCGGCAGGACGTCGACCGCGGCATCGGGACGCAGCGGCGTGGCCCTGTCCGCGGTCGACACGCCGTCGACCAGGTAGGTGCACCGTGCGAGCACGTCGGCGGCCGAGGGCGCGGAGGCGACGAGTCTCTCCTCGAGAGCGCCCAGGTCGGGCACCTCGTCGAGCTCGTCGGAACCACGGCCGAGGGCGGCCTTGGCCGCCGCGAAGTAGCGGACCCGCATGCTCATCCGCCGATCGCGCTCATCGTGCGCTCGGGCTGCACGAAGCCCGCCCTGTTCATCTCGTGTCCCGCGGGCTTGGCCCACATCGCCCCGCGCCAGAGCTGGGCGACCTCGTGGTCGTCCGCGCCCGCGCGCATCGGGCCGAGCAGGTCCGTCTCCTCGTTCGAGAAGAGGCAGCTGCGGACACCTCCCTCGGCGGTGAGCCGGGTGCGGCGGCAGTCGTCGCAGAAGTTCTCGGTGACGGACGCGATGATCCCCACCTGGCCGAGCACCTCGGACCCCCCGGCCTCGCGGACGTCGAAGAGCTCGGCGGGGGCGCCGTCGCGGGGGGCCGGGTGCGGGCTGAGCGAGAAGCGCTCCGAGAGCAGCGCCCGGATGTCCGCGGCGGTGATCATGGTCGCGCGGTCCCAGCCGTGGTCGGCGTCGAGCGCCATCTGCTCGATGAAGCGGAGCTGGTGGCCTCCCGCGAGGGCCCAGGCGAGCAGCTCCGGGGCCTCGTGGTCGTTGATCCCGGGCAGGAGCACCGCGTTGATCTTGGTCTGGTCCAGGCCGGCGGGACCGAGCGCGTCGATGCCCGCGAGCACGCGGTCGAGGAACGGGCGACGGGTGACCTTCGCGAAGGTCTCGGCGCAGATCGAGTCGAGCGAGACGTTGACGCGGTTCAGGCCGGCGTCGGCGAGCGCCGCCGCCCGACCCGACAGGCCGATCGCGTTCGTGGTGAGCGAGATCTCGGGGCGCGGGTCGAGGGAGGCGACGTCGCGGATGATGTCGACGAGGTCCTTGCGCAGGAGCGGCTCGCCGCCGGTGAAGCGGATCTGGCGGACGCCGAACTGCTCCACGGCGATGCGCGCGAGGCGGAGGATCTCCTCACGGCTGAGCAGGGACGCGGGCGGCTGGAACGGCAGGCCCTCCGCCGGCATGCAGTAGGTGCAGCGCAGATTGCACTTGTCCGTCAGCGAGATCCGCAGATCGTCCGCGACGCGCCCGTAGGTGTCCAGGAGGAGCGGGGTGGCGGGGCGGTCGGCCGGGAGGACCGCGCTGCGCTGTCGGGGCCGGAAGCCCGGGATCCCCAGTGCTGTGCTCATCCGCTCACACTACGCCGCGGAACCGGGCGCGACCCGGCAAGATGGACTCGGTCCCGCCGCCGGTCGGGCTCCGCCGCTCGCGAGAGGACACGATGACCTCGATCGACCTGCACGCCGCCCGGGTGCGGGCGCTGCTCGCGCCGCTGGCCACGCGGGGCGCCCGCGAGACGCTGAGCCTGGAGCCGGCCGCCGTCGCCGCCGATCCGGGCGCGTACGACCGGCGGGTCCTCGCCCGCTCCGTCGACTCCCCGCTCGACCTGCCGCGCTTCGACAACTCGCAGATGGACGGCTTCGCGGTGCGGGCGGCCGACCTCGACGCGGCGGCGCCGGAGCATCCCGTCGCCCTGCCCGTCTCGGCGCCGATCCCCGCGGGCGACCGGGCGCCGCGGCACGAGCCCGGCACGGCGACACCGATCATGACCGGCTCGCCGCTGCCGGAGGGGGCCGACGCCGTCGTCCCGGTCGAGCGCGTCGATCCTCCGCGCTTCCCCGCGGCGGGCAGCGTCGCCTTCGCGCACCCGGTGGTGCCGGCGACCTTCGTCCGAGCCCGGGGCAGCGACGCCCGCCGCGGCGAGCTCGCCCTCCCGGCCGGCACGGTCCTCCGCGCGGCCCACTACGGACTCCTCGCCTCCCTCGGGCTGACCGAGGCGGAGGTGCTGCCGCGACTCCGGGTGCTCGTCGTCCCCACCGGCAACGAGATCCGTCCCGCAGGCGCCGTCCTCGAGGAGGCGCAGATCCACGACGCGAACGGCGCCCTGCTGGCCGAGGCCGTCCGCGAAGCGGGCGCGCTGCCCGTCGTCGCCGCCTGCACGAGCGATCGGGCCGAGGACCTCCTGGCGCTGCTCGAGGAGCACGCGGGCGCGGCCGACCTGGTGATCACGGTCGGCGGTGTCAGCGCGGGCGCCTACGAGGTCGTCCGCGACGCGCTCGGCCCGGCGGGCTCGGAGTTCGGCCACGTCGAGATGCAGCCGGGCGGCCCGCAGGGCCTCGGTCTCGTGCGCGTGGCCGAGGGGCTGCACCTGCCGGTCGTCTCGCTTCCCGGGAACCCGGTGAGCGCCCTGGTCTCGTTCGAGGTGTTCCTCCGGCCCGTGCTGCGCTCGCTCGCGGGACGGACGCCCGCCGAGCGGCCGCGGCTCCGTGCGCGCCTCGGCACGGCGCTCGACTCGCCCGCGCACCTGCACCAGATCCGCCGCGGAGTCCTCGACGACGAGGGCTTCGTGCACCCGGTGGGCGGGCCCGGCTCGCACCTGCTGGCGTCCTACGCCCGCTCCACCGTGCTCATCCACGTCCCCGTCGGGACGGGCCACGCAGCGACCGGCGACACGGTCGAGATCTGGAGGATCGATGACTGAGAGCGATCGGCTCACCCATGTGCGCGGCGACGGAGCCGTGCACATGGTCGATGTGAGCGCGAAGGAGGTCACGGCGCGCACCGCCGTCGCCGAGGGCTACGTCGAGACCTCGCCCGAGGTGGTGCGGCTCCTCGAGCAGGGCGAGCTGACCAAGGGCGAAGCGCTCGGCGTGGCGCGGATCGCCGGGATCCTCGGCGCGAAGGCGACCTCGACCCTCATCCCGCTCTGCCACCCGCTGGCGCTGGACGGCGTCGACGTGGACCTCGAGCCGCAGGACAGCCGCGTCCGGATCGAGGCGCGCGTGCGCACGACCGGGCGCACCGGCGTCGAGATGGAGGCGCTGACCGCGGTCAGCGTGGCCGCCCTCACGGTCTACGACATGATCAAGGCGGTCGATCGCGGTGCCGCGATCACCGGTATCCGTGTGCTCGCGAAGGCGGGCGGGAGGAGCGGCTCGTGGACGAGCGGAGGAACCCCGTGACGCGGCGGGCGGTGGCGGTCGTCGCCTCCACCCGTGCCGCCTCCGGCGTGTACGAGGACCGGACGGGACCGGCGCTCGAGGCCTGGTTCACCGCCCGCGGCTGGGAGTCCCGGGTGGTCGTCGTGGCCGACGGCGACGCGGTGGGCGAGGCGATCGCCGACGCCATCGGCAGCGGAGTCGACGTGGTCGTGACCACCGGCGGGACGGGCGTCGCCCCGAGCGACGTCACCCCGGAGCAGACCGCCCCCCTCCTGGAGCGGCCCCTGCCCGGCCTCGCCGAGGCGGTGCGCGCCAAGGGCGCCGCCCACGTCCCGACCGCCGTGCTCAGCCGCGGGCTCGCCGGCGTCAGCGGCCGCACCGTCGTGGTGAACCTCCCCGGCTCGCCCGGCGGCGTCCGCGACGGGATCGACGTGCTCGACCCGGTGATCGGGCACCTGCTCGACCAGCTCGGAGGCGGCGACCATGCCCGCTGAGCCGGTCGCCCTCGCCCGGCTCGCGGCCGAGGCCATCACCGTCGACGAGTGCGAGCAGGCGGTCGACTCCCCGACGCACGGCGCCGTCGTGACCTTCGCGGGCGTCGTCCGCGACCACGACGAGGGCCGCGGCGTGCTCCGGCTGTCCTACGAGGCGCACCCGGACGCCCCCGCCGCACTCCTCGCCTCCGCCCGCCGCATCGCCGACCGCTGGCCCGACGTCCGGATCGCCGCCGTGCACCGGGTCGGCGACCTCGTGGTCGGCGACCTCGCCCTCGCCTGCGCCGTGGCCTCGGCCCACCGCGCGGCGGCCTTCGAAGCCTGCGCGGCACTGGTCGACGACATCAAGGCGTCGGTACCGATCTGGAAGGAGCAGTCCTTCGTCGACGGCAGCTCGGAGTGGGTCGCGAGCCTCGGCTGATCTTCCTTCGAGCCCGTCCCCGCCGGGCTCGGCGCGGTCGGCCGGAGAGGGTGGCCACGTTTCGCAGAGCGGGGAGCGATCGCCTAGATCGATCCGCTGGCACGCGGATCGATCGTTCGGCTCGGGGGTGTTTCACACCGAGCCCGTCCCCGCCGGGCTCGGCGCGGTCGCGGTGCTCGTCCCCGAGCCCGTCCCGGCCGGGCTCGGCGCAGTCGGCTTTCCAGGGCGGCTGCGATTCGCAGAGCGGGGGACGACCGCCTAGATCGATCCGCTGGCACGCGGATCGATCGTTCGGCTCGACCTTCCTGATCTCCGAGCCCGTCCCCGCCGGGCTCGGCACAGTCGGCTTTCCGGCGTGGTCACGTTTCGCAGAACGGGGAGCGATCGCCTAGATCGATCCGCTGGCACGCGGATCGATCGTTCGGCTTGGGGGAGAGCGAGGGGGTGGCGGGTCGACATCGGGAGGTCGCCCACTGATCCGCAAGGGCGGGGCCCGGGGTGTGGCGCAGCGGATGGCGGATCCGCCGGGGGGACGG
>NZ_PSTO01000040.1:0-29119 GCF_002930975.1 Rathayibacter sp. AY1A3
CCGCACGGCCGAGGCCCCCGCCGCTCCCCCGCCCGCCGCCGGCTTCGGCACCCTCTCCGTCGCGGCCATCCTGGCGGAGGCGGCGCGGCGCACCCCTGACACGATCGCCATCCGCGTCGGCGAGCAGGCCGTCGACTACGCGACCCTCTGGCGGCAGACCCGTGCCTACGCCGGAGCCCTGCGCGCCCAGGGGATCGGACCGGGCGACCGCGTGGCCCTGCTCGTCCCGAACGTCCCCGACTTCCCCCGCGGCTACTTCGCCGTCCTCGCGCTCGGCGCCGTGGTGGTCCCCGTGCACGCCCTGCTCAAGCACGACGAGATCGCCTACGTCCTGCGCGACTCCGGAGCCGTCGCGCTCGTGTGCGCCGCTCCGCTGCTCGCCGAGGGGGCCGCCGGAGCGGACCTCGCCGGCGTCCCCGTGCTGAGCGTGATGGTGCCCGACGGCACCGCCTCGCCCCTACCGCGCCTGGAGGACCTCGCCGCGGAGGCGACCCCGATCGACGGCTACGTGCCCCGCTCCCCCTCCGACACGGCGACGATCCTCTACACCAGCGGCACCACCGGCCGCCCGAAGGGGGCGGAGGGGACGCACTTCGCGATCGTCTCGCAGTCGGACGTGCTGCTGATGAACACGTTCGACCTGCACCGCGGCGACGTGGTGCTCGGGGCGCTGCCGCTCTTCCACACCTTCGGGCAGGTCTGCGCGATGAACACGGCCTTCCGCACCGCCGCGACGGTCGTCCTGGTGCCGAAGTTCGACGGCGACGCCGCGCTCGAGGCGATGATCGCCCACGGCTGCACGGTCTTCGAGGGCGTGCCCACGATGTACGTCGCCCTGCTCGACGCCGCGACCCGGCGCGAGGACCGGCCGCCGCTGCGCTACGCGGTCTCGGGAGGCGCCGCCCTGCCCGTCGCCGTGATCGAGCGCTTCCGCGAGGTGTTCGGCGTCGAGATCTACGAGGGCTACGGGCTCACCGAGACCTCCCCGGTCGCCACCTTCAACCACGTCGGAGTCCCGCCGCGGCCGGGCACGGTCGGCACGCCGATCTGGGGCGTCGAGGTCGAGGTCGCCCGCCCCGACGTGACCGACCGCGTCGAGCTGCTCCCCCGGGGCGAGCTCGGCGAGATCGTGGTGCGCGGGCACAACCTGATGAAGGGGTACCTCGGCAACCCGGCGGCGACCGCGGAGGCGGTGATCGACGGCTGGTTCCGCACCGGCGACCTGGGCACGAAGGACGAGGAGGACTACATCCGCATCCTCGACCGCACGAAGGACATGATCATCCGCAACGGCTACAACGTGTACCCGCGCGAGGTCGAGGAGGTGCTGATCGGGCACCCGGCCGTGCAGAACGCAGCGGTCTTCGGGATCCCGGACGAGCGCCACGGCCAGGAGGTGATGGCCGCGGTGATCCTCGCCCCGTCGGCGACCGCCACCGCGGAGGAGCTGATCGCCTACGCGAACGAGCACCTCGCCGCCTTCAAGTTCCCCCGCCGCGTCGAGTTCGTCGACGCCCTCCCGCTCGGGCCCAGCGGCAAGATCCTCAAGCGGGAGCTCGTCGCGCGCTACGCCGGCTGACCCCTTCCGCGAGATGCCACTCGGGTGAGCCCGCCACGGCGTGCCTCCCACTCGAGTGGAATCTCGCGGAAGGCGACCAGAGGGCACACGGGAAGGGACGGACGTCAGCCGAGCAGGGACCAGACGGTCCCGGCGAGGACGGTGCCGACCGCGGCGCCCGCGAGGACCTGAGCGGGGGTGTGCGCACCGAGGCGCACCCGCGACCAGAGCACCCAGAGGACGATGGGCACGCTGATCAGCAGGGAGAGCGGTCCGTAGGCGATCAGCACGACGACGGCGCAGGTGGCGACCACCGCCGCGTGCCCGGACAGCTTCCAGACCAGGTTGACCACGCCGACGGCGAGCACCACGGCCACCGTCACCACGCCGAACGTGGTCACCGCGGCAGGAGCGCCGAGCACGGCGAGCAGTACCAGGCCGGCCGCGATCGACACCAGCGCCAGCGCGATCGGCAGCGCCCGCTCGCGCCGGTCGGGCACGTGATGGTCGCCGTGGATCCGGCCGGTGCGCATCAGCAGGCGGATGACGAGGTAGGGCACCACGCCGACGAAGAGCGCCGCGAGCGCTCCCCAGGCGACGCCGAGCAGGGGCGGATCCGCGACGCGCGCGCCGACCACGACCGGCACGAGCACCGCGAGGACCGCCGGGGAGAACACCTCCGTCGCGAGCCGCGCGGCCGCCGATCCGGCCGCCACCGGACTAGATCTTCTCGATCGGCGCGACCTTGATCAGCAGCTTCTTCGCGCCCACCTGGTCGAAGAGCACGTGCGCGACGCGCTTCGAGCCCTCGCCCGTCACCGCGTTCACGCGCCCCTCGCCGAAGTCGGTGTGCCGGATGCGGTCGCCCGCGATCAGCTCGAGGTCGCCGTTGTCGCGTACCATGCCGGTGATCCGGTTCGGGAACTCGCCCTTGGCCTTCGGCGCCGCGGCGAGCGCCTCCCGGAACTCGGTGTTCGATCGCGACTTGCCGAAGCCGGGCCGCTGAGCGTTCAGGGCCCGGGGCTGCGTACCGCCGCGCGAGGTCGCCGCGCCGGGCGACTGGCGCCACTGGATCAGCTCTCCCGGGATCTCCTGCAGGAACCGGCTCGGCATCGCGACCGACGTCTCGCCGTACTGCGCGCGGGTCATCGCGAGCGAGAGGTAGAGGCGCTTGCGGGCCCGGGTGATCCCCACGTAGAACAGCCGCCGCTCCTCGGCCGGGCCGCCGGGCTCGTTCGCCGAGATGCGGTGCGGGAGCAGGTCCTCCTCGATGCCGGTGAGGAACACGGCGTCGTACTCGAGGCCCTTCGCCGTGTGCAGCGTCATCAGCGAGACGGTGCCGGAGTCGTCGTCGAGGTCGTCGGCCGCGGCGACCAGCGAGACCTCGGTGAGGAAGTCCACGAGCCCGCCGTCCGGGTTGTTGCGCGCGAACTCCTTGGTGACGGCGATGAGCTCGTCGACGTTCTCGGCGCGGGCCTCGTCCTGCGGGTCGCGGCTGGCGCGGAGCATGTCGAGGTAGCCGCTGCGGGTGAGGAGCGCCGTCAGCACCTCGTGCACCTTCGCCTCGCCGCCCTCCCGTGCGGGGTCGAGCATCAGCGCGCACTCGTCGAGGAGGGTCGCGAGGTCGACGATCGCCTTCGTCACCTTCGGGCCCATCCCGAGCGAGCCGGCGTTGCGCATCGCCTCCCGCAGGGTCACCGCGTTGGTGTCGGCGAACGACTGCAGCTGCGCCTCCGTCGCGGGGCCGATGCCCCGCTTCGGAGTGTTCATGATGCGCCGCAGCGCCAGCACGTCGGCCGGATTCGCCACCGTGATCAGGTACGCCAGGGCGTCCTTGATCTCGGCGCGCTCGTAGAACTTCGTGCCGCCCAGGATCCGGTAGGGCAGCGCGGAGCGGATGAAGATCTCCTCCAGCGCGCGGGTCTGCGCGTTGGTGCGGTAGAAGACCGCGATCTCGTCGTAGCCCGTGCCCGCCGCGTGCAGGCGGGCGATCTCGTCGACCACGAACTGCGCCTCGTCGTGACCCGAGTAACCGGTGTAGCCGACGATCTTCTCCCCGTCGCCGCTGGAGGACCAGAGGTTCTTCGCGCGACGGTCGAAGTTGTTCGAGATGACGGCGTTGGCCGCCGAGAGGATGTTCTGCGTCGAGCGGTAGTTCTGCTCGAGCAGGATCACGCGGCAGCCCGGGAAGTCGCGCTCGAACTCGACGATGTTGCGGATGTCGGCGCCGCGGAACGCGTAGATGGACTGGTCCGAATCGCCGACGACGGTGAGCGAGGCCCCCGGGATGGAGCCGTCGGCCGTGACCGGTCCGCGGTAGGGGCGGTCGAACTGCGCCGCCGCCATCGTCGCCGGCGGCACGGGCCGGGTCAGCTCGTGGATCAGCGAGTACTGGGCGTGGTTCGTGTCCTGGTACTCGTCGACCAGCACGTGGCGGAAGCGCCGCTGGTACTTCGCGGCGACGTGTGGGAAAGCGCGGAAGAGGTAGACGGTCTGCGCGATCAGGTCGTCGAAGTCGAACGCGTTCGCCCCCTCGAGCGCCCGCGAGTAGGCCCGGAAGACCTGGAGGAACATCTCCTCGTTCGGGTCGCTGAGGTTCGCGGTGCGGGCGTAGGAGTCGACGTCGGCGAGCTCGTTCTTGAGCTTGGAGATCTTCGCGGAGGCGCTCGCGACGGTGATCCCGAGCGAGTCGGCCTCGAGGTCCTTCACGATGCGCTTGAGCAGGGCGCGCTGATCGCCCGAGTCGTAGATCGTGAACGACTTGGTCATGCCGAAGTTCTCGGCCTCGCGGCGCAGGATCCGCACGCACGCGGAGTGGAACGTCGAGATCCACATCCCCTCGGCGCTCTGCCCCACCAGCTTCTCGACGCGCTCGCGCATCTCGGCCGCGGCCTTGTTGGTGAACGTGATCGCGAGGATCTGGCTCGGCCAGGCCTCGCCGTTGCCCAGGAGGCTCGCGATGCGCCGGGTGAGGACGCTGGTCTTGCCCGAGCCCGCACCCGCGACGATGAGCAGCGCGTCTCCGCGGTACTCGACCGCCTCGCGCTGCTGGGGGTTCAGCCCCGCGACGAGCTGCTCGTGCGCCGGGTCGGTGCGGGGCGCGTCCCCGGGGCCGCCGGGGGGACCGACGATGACCGGGGTGGCGCGGGAGTCGCTCGGATCGAAGAGGAAGCTCATGTCCCTCCGAGTGTAGATCGCCCCTCCGACACCGGGAGCGGTCAAGCGGTCCGCTGACGCGGCGCGGGCGAGGTGAGCGCCCCACCGACGTCCAGTCCGCGCCACGCGAGGGAGAAGCCGAGCACGGCGAGCGCCGACGTCGACACCGCCAGGAGCTGCAGGAGCGCGAAGGCGGTGAGGTCCTTCGTGTCGTCGGGGTAGTACTGGATGCCCTGGACGGCGAGAGCCGCGAGCAGCACCACCACGATCACCGAGCACACCAGGAGCAGCCGGTTCACCCCGCGCCGCGCGGGCCTCTTCGGCGCTCGGCCCACCTGGGCCCTGGTGGTCAGCCACGCGCAGGCGGCGGAGGCGGAGGCGAGCGCGACGAGGTCGGCCCCGAGGACGTCGCTCGCCCGGTGCCAGGACGCGGCCATCGTCAGGTTGCCGACCAGCACCACGACCGCGCCGCCCAGCGCGAGCACGACGGTCCGCGCCCGCCCGGGCACGACCATCGCCAGGGCGAAGACCACCGAGACGGCCGCCGCGGTGTGCCCGCTCGGGAAGCTGCCGCCGGTGTACCAGGAGTCGGTGTCGACCAGCTCGGGCCGCTCGAGGACCACGTTCTTGAGCAGCTGGGTGAGCCCGGCCGTGACGACGATCGAGCCGACGGAGGCGATGGCCAGCGCCGGGCGCCTCCGGATCAGCGCGATCGCCGCGACGAGCAGGGCGCCGACGACCATGGAGAGCGGGGTGACGTCCGCGAGCGCCCCCGCGGCGGCGCCGGTGGCCCGGCCGAAGACCAGGTCGGCGCCCCGGAGTCCCGAGTTCTCGACGCCCTGGCCCTGAGGGGTGAGCACGGCGAGCCAGTAGACGACGGCGACGCCGATCACGGCGAGGACGGCGGTGGTGATCCAGCGGCGGGTGATGCGCTCTCGGGTGGACACGGGGCCTCCTCTCGAGGGTCGGGCGGGCGGTGGTGAGCCGATGATGCCAGCGCAGCCTCCGCGTCCGCTCGGCACGCGCCGGACGAGCACCCGATCGGCGGACCGGTCAGCCGCGGAGCAGGCGCTCCTGCTCGGCCGCCCGCGCCTCGATCGCCAGATCGGGCTGGTCGGCGAAGACGCCGTCCACTCCCGAGCGGAGGATCATCGCGAACTCCTCCTGCCAGCCGCCGTACTCCGCCGGGTCCTTCCCGCGGCGGTGCACCTTCTCGAGGAACCGGTTCTCGGCGCGCAGCGTCCAGCAGTAGACCTCGAGCCCGGCCGCGTGGGCGTCCTCGACGAGCGGACCGGTCCCCGTCGCCCGGCCGGCCGCGTCCCGCGAGAAGAGCATGCTCTTGTCGACGCTGATCCCGTCGACGGCTCCGGCGAGGTTCCGCAGTCCCGCCGGCGTGGTGAAGGCGGAGTAGGGGGCCGCGTCGGCGCCGTGGGCGGCCACGAGGTCGGGCGGGGCGCCCCGCGACTCGAGCAGGTAGATCCGGCGGGCGCCGACTCCGCTCACCGCGAGCCGCTCAAGCACGGTCTTCTCGAAGCTCTCGATCGTGAGCCGCGGGTCGCGCGGACCCCAGCCCGCGGCGGCGAGCTCCTCGCGCAGCAGCACGTCCAGCGGCAGCCCGATCCCGGCGAAGTACGTCGCGTGCTTGATCTCGGCGACGAGCCCCGGCGGAGCGAGCGGATCGTCCTCCGCCGCCCGGTCCAGCAGCTCCAGCAGCTCGCTGAAGCGCAGCAGCGGGAACTGCCCGTCGAACGTGGCGCTGGAGCCGCGCACCGCCGGCAGCCGCTCCCGGGCCCGCAGCTCCGACAGCTCGTCCCAGGTGAAGTCCTCGGTGAACCAGCCGGTGATCTCGCGGCCGTCGATCCGCTTGGTGGTGCGGCGTGCAGCGAACTCCGGGCGCTTCTCGACGTCCGTCGTGCCGGAGATCTCGTTCTCGTGGCGGAGGACGAGCACGCCGTCGCGGGTCGCCACCAGATCGGGCTCGAGCGCATCGGCGCCCAGCGCGATCGCCAGCTCGTAGGCGGAGCGGGTGTGCTCCGGTCGGTAGCCGCTCGCTCCGCGGTGGCCGATGACGAGCGGTGACTGGCGCGCGGGCATGCCGCGATCCTACGGGCGGCTCTGCACGGCTCGCAGCGGAGTCGAGGTCCGCTCGAAGAGAACAGCCAGACTCTGAGAGGTGCTCTCAGATATGGTGGTGTCCATCGTCGCAGTCCTCTCGGATCCGCGGCGCACCCCGCACCCACAGCGACTCAGATCCGCGAGTTCCCTCGGAGACCAGCGCACCTGAGAGAAGAGGAACCATGGCAAGCAACAATCCGGCCTTCGGACGCCCGGAGTTCAGCAACCGCGGCTACGCCGGCCGCGTGCAGGACCTCCCGGACGTCTCCCCCGGCACGCTCGACCAGATGTACTCCCGTCCGGCCGCCGGCTCCGTCGAGACCGACCGGATGACCGTCGAGGACACCCTCGCCAAGACCGCCCTCGCCTTCGTCGTGCTCCTCGCGGGTGCGGCCGTCGGCTGGTTCGTCCCGGGCCTGATGCTCCCCGCCGTGCTCGTCGCGCTGGTGCTGGGCATCGTCAACGCCTTCAAGAAGCAGCCGTCGCCCGCCCTGATCCTCGGCTACGCCGCGACCCAGGGCATCGCGGTCGGCGCGATCTCGAAGTTCTTCGAGAGCGCGTACGCCGGAGCGGTCGTCCAGGCCCTCATGGCGACCGTCATCGTGATCGGCGTCACCCTGGCGCTGTTCATGAACGGCAAGATCCGCACCTCGCCGAAGCTCAACAAGATCTTCTTCATCGGCATGATCAGCTATGCGGTTTTCTCGCTGGTGAACCTGGGCCTCGGCCTCTTCGGCGTCGGCGGCGGCTTCGGTCTCCGCACCGGCTTCATCGGCATCGTGATCGGCCTCATCGCCGTCGCGCTCGCCACGTACTCGCTCGTGATGGACTTCGAGTTCATCCAGCAGGGCGTGCGCAACCGCCTCCCCCGCATCTACGGCTGGACCGGCGCCTACGGCATCCTGGTCACCGTCGTCTGGATGTACCTGGAGATCCTGCGCCTCGTCGCGATCTTCCGCGAGTAGGACGGCGCACCACGTCCGACGGGCGCTCGACCTCCGGGTCGGGCGCCCGTCGTCGTTCCCGGCCCCACCGCCGTTCCCGGTGCACTGCCGGGAGCGCCTGGCACGATGGAGGGATGAGCGCCGCAGACTTCCGGATCGTCGGCCTCGACGTCGCACGCGGCCTGGCCGTCCTCGGCATGTTCGCCGCCCACCTCGCCCCCGTCGAGAGCGAGATGCTCTGGAACGGCCGCAGCTCCGTCCTCTTCGCCGTGCTGGCGGGAGTGTCGATCGGGCTGATGACGGGCGGCGCACAGCGCTCCTCGCGGCCCTGGCAGGACACTGGATCGATCCTGCTCCGCGGGCTGTACCTGCTCGTCATCGGCGTCGCCCTCACCCTGCTCGGGACGCCGATCGCGGTGATCCTGCCGCACTACGGGGTGATGTTCCTCGTCGCGGCGCTGCTGCTCTTCCTGCCGCGGGCGGTCCTCGCCCTGCTGGTCGCGGTCGCGGCGATCGCCGGGCCCCTCGCGGTCGACGCGCTGACGAGCGCCGGCGGCTCCTGGCTCTCGACCCTGTCGCCCGACGAGGCGCTCCTGGCCGCGCAGCCCCTCATCTGGCTCACCCAGTACTACCCGGTGCCGTCGTGGCTGGCGTACGTGGTCCTCGGCCTCCTGATCGCGCGCTGCGACATCCGGTCCGCGACCACCCAGCGCTGGGTCGTCGTCGGCGGCGCCGTCTCGGCCGTGCTCGGCTACGGCGGCGGGCTGCTGCTCGGGGGTCCGGAGGCGGTGGAGGCGCACGCCAGCACCACCGCCGAGCTCCTCGGGGCGGGCGGGGTCGCCTGCGTGGTCCTCGGCGCGCTGACGGCTCTGCTGCAGCGGCTGCCGCTCCTGGCACGGGCGGCGACTCCGATCGCGGCCGTCGGGGCGATGCCGCTGACGATCTACTCGCTGCAGCTCGTGGCGCTGGCGGTGTACCTGGTCCCCTACGAGCCGTTCGACTTCGAGGCGTGGCGCAGCTGGGCGCTGCTCGGCGTCTTCGTGGTCGGCTCGATCGTCGCCGCTCTCCTCTGGAGGCGGCTCGTGGGGCAGGGCCCGCTGGAGTGGCTGCTCGCGCGCGCGTCGCTGCGGCCTCGGAATCCGCGTGCGGCGCTGGGTTAGGGTGGCCGGATGATCACGCGTCGCGAGGCCGCTCAGCGCCTCGACATCCCCCTCGAGATGGCGACGCGGCACGGCATCCCCACCCGTCTGTCGGAGGAGGAGTTCGCCGCCCTCGAGCAGGATCCGCCCGTCTGGCTCGTCCAGTCGCGCGCGAACCGCACCGGCAGGCGTCCCGTGTGGGTGACCCTCGACTGCGCCGTCTGCGGCCGCTCCGAGGCCGCCCGCCCGAAGAAGTGGTGGCCCGAGTTCACGTTCCTCGTCTGCGAGGACCACTCCCCCGCCTCCTGGCCGCACCACCCCGAGGGCCACCGCCGCGACGAGTACGACGGCATCGGCACCCGCTTCATCGGCGTGCTCGACACCCCCGCCTGACCCGCGCTCGCGCGCCTGCCGCCCTCCGCCTGCGCCCCGGCCCCCGGACCGCCGCGCAGACCTGCGTTCCCCGACCACCCGGCAGGAGCTCGCTTCTCGGCCGGCACCCCGGGACATCCCCGCAGGGCCTCGAACCCCTGACCGCCACTCGATACGCCTCGCGAGGAACCGGTCGCCCCTGACCGATCCCCCCGCCTCACCGCGGCCACCCGTTCCCTGAACAGCCACCGGAGCTCGTTCCCCGACCTGCACCCGGGAACGGCCCCGCAGGGGCTCGTTCCCCCACCCGCTCCCCTCAACAAGAAACGGCCCCCTCGAAGGGAGCCGTTCCTGACGTTCCGCGGGTCTCCGCGCGGTCAGCTGCAAGGCGGAGAAGGGCGCGATACCGGAGGTATCGCAACCGCCGACAACGCCGCAGATGACCGTGCGGAGACCCGCGGAATCACTCCCACTCGATGGTGCCGGGGGGCTTGGACGTCACATCCAGCACCACCCGGTTCACGCCGCTCACCTCGTTGGTGATGCGGTTGGAGATTCTGGCGAGGAGGTCGTAGGGCAGGCGGGTCCAGTCGGCGGTCATCGCGTCTTCCGAGGAGACGGGGCGCAGGACGATGGGGTGGCCGTAGGTGCGGCCGTCGCCCTGGACTCCGACGGAGCGGACGTCGGCGAGGAGGACGACGGGGCACTGCCAGATCTCGGTGTCGAGGCCGGCGGCGGTGAGCTCGGCGCGGACGATGGCGTCGGCGTCCTGGAGGAGGTCGAGCCGCTCCTGGGTGACCTCGCCGACGATGCGGATGCCGAGGCCGGGTCCGGGGAAGGGCTGGCGGCCGACGATGACCTCGGGGAGGCCGAGCTCGCGGCCGATCGCGCGGACCTCGTCCTTGAAGAGGGTGCGGAGCGGCTCGACGAGCGCGAACTGCAGGTCCTCGGGGAGTCCGCCGACGTTGTGGTGGGACTTGATGTTGGCGGTGCCGGTGCCGCCGCCGGATTCGACGACGTCGGGGTAGAGCGTGCCCTGGACGAGGAAGTCGATCGTCTCGCCCTCGCCCTGCGCTTCGAGCACGAGCGCTTCGGCGGCGGCCTCGAAGGTGCGGATGAACTCGCGGCCGATGATCTTGCGCTTCTGCTCCGGGTCGCTGACGCCGGCGAGCGCGTCGAGGAACTGCTCGCGCGCGTCGACGGTGACCAGGCGGACGCCGGTCGCGGCGACGTAGTCCTCCTCGACCTGGCGGCGCTCGTCCTTGCGGAGGAGTCCGTGGTCGACGAAGACGCAGGTGAGCTGATCGCCGATGGCGCGGTGCACGATCGCAGCGGCGACGGCGGAGTCGACTCCGCCGGACAGGCCGCAGATGACGCGTCCGGTGCCGACCTGCTCGCGGATCACGGCGACCTGGTCGTCGATCACGTTGGAGGAGTTCCAGTCGGCCGGGATGCCCGCGGCGCGGTGGAGGAAGTTCTCGATGACGGCCTGGCCGTAGGCGGAGTGCTTGACCTCCGGGTGCCACTGCACGCCGTAGAGGCGGCGCTCGTCGTTGCCGAAGGCGGCGACCGGGGTGGAGCTCGTGGAGGCGAGGACCTCGAAGCCCTCGGGCGCCTGTGCGACCGAGTCGCCGTGGCTCATCCACACCGTCTGGTCGGCGGGCTGCTCGCCGAGGAGCACGCCACCGTCGGTCGAGAGGGCGGCATCCGTCGCTCCGTACTCGCGCAGCCCCGTGTTGGCGACCTCGCCGCCGAGCGTCTTCGCCATCACCTGGAAGCCGTAGCAGATGCCCAGGACCGGGACCCCGAGGTCGAAGATCGCGGGGTCGAGCTGCGGGGCGCCCTCCTCGTACACACTGGACGGGCCGCCCGAGAGGATGATGCCGACGGGCGACTTCGCGGCGATCTCGGCGGCCGTGGCGTTGGAGGGCACGATCTCGGAGTAGACGTTCGCCTCGCGGACCCGGCGGGCGATCAGCTGCGCGTACTGCGCGCCGAAGTCGACGACGAGGACGGGCTGCGCGGCCAGGTGCGGCTGGGGAGCGGTGGGCTGCTCGCTAATGGGGGGCCTCCACGGAATCGGTCGGGGTCTTCGGGTCGGTGCCGGCGGTCCGGCGCTCGAGGTACTGCTCGACCTCGCGGGCGATGCGGGTCTCGACGAAGAAGGAGAGGGTGGGCACCACGCCGCCGAGCGCGATGAGCACGAAGCGCGTGAACGGCCAGCGCATGAGGCTCCACAGGCGGAAGTCGGCGAAGAGGTAGACGACGTAGAACCAGCCGTGCGCGATCAGGATGCCGGTGGACAGGTTCGCGCCGGTGCCGCTCGACGTGAACTCGCCTCCGGGCACCTCGTACATCGGGGCGAAGTGCAGGACGCCCTGCTGGCCGAAGGCGAACAGCTCGAGGTGGAAGACGTACTTGAGCAGCATCTCCGCGCAGAGCAGGAGCAGCATCACGCCGGTGATGATCGAGGTCACCCGGTAGAAGCGCAGCGCGCTCCGGATCGCAGGGAACTGCGCGGGCTTGGGCTCGAGGGGCATGACGACCAGTTTACGGTGCGGGGGCGGGGGCCTCGGCCCGGTCGCCCAGGTCGGCGCGGGCGCGCTCCTCGGCGTCGAGCGCCTCCTCGGCCTCGCGCTCCCACGCGTCCTTGACGAGGCGGAACCAGAGGTAGAGGGCGAAGCCGGCGAAGACGACCCACTCGATCGCGTAGAAGACGTTGAGCCAGTTCAGCGAGACGTCGCTCACGCGCGCCGGGGAGTCGATGGCCCCGAGGCCGGCGACCGGCTCGTCGACGACGACGTAGCCCTGGTAGACGTCCTGCGGCGGATCCGGCCAGCGGTTGATCAGCGCGGGGACGGAGAGCGCGGTGAGGGTGGCGGGGTCCAGGCCCTCCGCCGGCACCTCCGCCGCCTCGTTGGCCACGAGGCGGCCGGTGAAGGAGGAGGGCGCCTGCTCGCTCCCGCTGTTGAGCGCGTCCGCGACGGACTGCGCCTGCGTTTCGTCCTGCGTCCAGCCGTAGGCGAGCACCAGGTCGGCGTCGGCGGTGCGGGTACGGGCGATGACCCACCAGCCCGGCTGCTCGCCGTTCAGGCGGCCGCCGAGGATCTCGGCACCGCCCGGCACGAAGACGGACGAGCCCTCCACGCGCTGTCCGTCGGCGGTCGCCGTGATCGAGCGGGAGGGGGCCGCGACCTCGGCGAGCGGGAGCGTCGTCTCCGACACTCCGGAGTCGGGCGCGGCGGCTTCGACCGCGCGTCCGACCTGCCACTGCCCGAGCGCGGCGAAGAGCCCGGCGATCAGGAGTGCGAGCGCCAGCGCGGCGATCCAGCGCGGGCGCCGGGCCACCTGCCCGACCGTGCTCTGCGTCATTCGTCCCTCGTCCGCCCTCGATCCGTGCGGTGTCCCGCGGGCCGGATCGAGCCTAACCCGTGAGTGTGGGAGCTCCGTGGGATCAGTAGTCGGGCTCCCTCGGGCGGCGGGGCCGGGCGTCGTCGGCGCCGTCGGACTGCTGCATCGCCTGGTCGATGAGCGCCTGGCGCATCGGATCGGGGAACTCGTCGTCGAGCTCGTCCGGCTCCGCGGGGCGCCTCGGAGGAGCGGGGGCCTCCTCCGCGGAGACGGCGGGCGCGGCCATCGCCGCCTCCACGAGCGCGAAGTCCTCCTCGTCCATGGCCGTGGCCGCTGCGGGTGCCGGGCGGTGCCGCCGCCGCGAGAGGAACGCGCCGATGCTCTCGGAGCGCGAGGCGAGGATCGGCCCGACGATCGCCATGATCAGCACGTAGAGGCCGGCGAAGGGCTGGATCCGCTCGTCGAGCCCCGCCGAGAGCGAGAGCGTCGCCAGGATGAGCGCGAACTCGCCGCGGTTGTGCAGGATGAACGCCGCGTTCAGGCCCGCGCGCGGTCCGAGCTTGTTGAGCCACGCAACGAACTGCCCCGCGCCGAGGTTCAGGACGATGGTCATCACCGCGGCGATCAGCACCGGGACCACGACGCTCGGGAACGCACCGGGATCCAGCCCGAGACCGAAGTTGACGAAGAAGAAGGCTCCGAACACGTCGCGCAGCGGGATCGCGATGTGCTCGACCCTCGACCGGAACCGCGTCGCTCCGATGACCAGTCCGATCAGGAACGCGCCGATGGCGTCCGTCACTCCGAGGACCTCGCCGATGCCGCCGAACAGGATGGCGAGACCGAAGAACAGGATCGTGAACAGCTCGTCGTCGCGGGTGCGGAAGAAGCGGGAGACGACCTTCCCGCCCCAGCGGGCGATCGCGAACATCACCACGAGGAACGCGAACGCGATGACGAGCTTGAGCACCACCGGCCACGGCTCCGTCTCGCCCGAGAGCACCACGGACACGATCGCCAGGTAGACCGCGATGAAGATGTCCTCGACGACCGTGACGCCCAGGATCATCGGCGTCTCGGGGTTCGCCAGGCGCTTGAGCTCGATCAGCAGCTTGGTGACGATCGCGCTCGAGCTCGTCGCCGTGATACCGGCGATGATCAGCGCCTCGCGGCTCCCCCAGCCCAGCGCGAAGCCGAAGCCGAGGCCGACGGCCATGTTGACCGCGATGTAGGAGCCGCCGGAGAGGATCAGGCGGCCGGCGTTCCCGAAGAACTCGTCCTGGTCGAACTCCAGGCCGAGGTTGAAGAGCAGCAGGATCAGCCCGAAGACCGCGGTCAGCTCGATGTAGCTCGACTCGAAGTCGAGCGGGAAGAGGTGGAAGTTCGGGCTCGCGAGGAGCCCGACGACCATGTAGATCGGGATGGCCGGGAGCCCGATCGTCCTCCCCAGCCGGCCGAGGACGTAGGCGACGACGAACAGGACGCCGAGGACGATGAGGTCTTCGCCGTGGTGCATCCTCAGGCTCCGGGCGGGGCGTCGACCGTCTTGGCGAAGCTGCCGGTGCGGAAGAACGCGAACGCCTTGGCGACCTTCTCGGGGCTGCCGGCGACCACGAGGGTGTCGCCGGGGAAGACGCGGAAGTCGGGGGCCGGCGCCGGGTTGGCGGCGTCGCCCCGGACCACGGCGACGACGGTCAGCCCGACGATCCCTCGGTCGGCGGGCTTGCCGAGCTGCTGTCCGGCGATGTGGTCGTCGTAGTCGACGGTGAACCAGTCGATCGAGAGGCCCGGGATCTGGTCGAGCGCGGTCAGCGACTCCGTGATCTGCGTGCCGCCGAGCAGCTCGGCGAGGGTGTGCGCCTCGTCGTCGCTCAGGCGGAGGGACACCTTGGCGCCGTCCTGGTCGCCCTCGGCGAACGTGATCAGGTCGCTGTGGCCGGAGCGGTGGGCGATGACCCCGACCTTGCCGCCGTCGGCCGTCAGGAACGTGTGCAGAACGCCGACACCGGGCAGTTTGACCCTGCGGACCTCGACCATGCGTGCTCCCTCCGCGCCGTGCGGCGCTCCCACTCGGGACTTCCAGCTTAGGCGCGTGCGGAGCCCTCCTGCCGAGGGAACCCCGACCCGTCGAGGGATCCCGCAGTTTCCCGGCGGCCTCGGCGGTCCTGCGTCCCTCGCTGTCCACAGGGGGTGGGGGGAGTCTCCACAGGAGGAGCGGAGGGAGGGAAAGGGGGGCGGAAGCGTGCAGTGGGGATCTGTCGAGACGGGGCGTGCCGCCGGTCGGACGAGTCCGTGCGGCTGCGCCGCGGTACGCGCGGACCGGCGAGTGGGCGAGGGCCTCCGCGGACGAGCGGCAGCGGGCGCGGATCGACGCCGTGGCCGCGACCTGGAGCGCGCCCTTCGTCCTCCGCGAGTCGGCGGCGGCGGTCCGGGACTCCCCCTGGTCGAGCCGCTCGCGGAGACCGTGCATGTCGAGGGGCGACGGACCTGGGCAGCCGGACGTGGAACGGCGTCGCGGAGCACCGGAGCGCGCGTCCGCTCTCACTCGCGCTGATCGACGGACTCGCCGTCTCGGATCTCGCGCAGACCGCCGTCGACCTGGACCGACCCACGTTCCTCCGGGACTGCTCGCCCGAGCTCGTGCTTCTCGCCGAGAAGCGCCGGGAGGATCGGCTCCGCGCGGGTCCGCAGCGTCGTCCGCTGGGGCCGACGCGAAGCCTCCGACGCTCGCCCCCTGCTCATCCGGCCGGCCCGCGCCGGCGTCCGCCGCGTCGAGGGAACCCCGGGCCGTCGAGGGAACCCGCTGTTCGCAGCGGCCTCGACGGCCCGGATCGCCTCGGTCGGTGAGCGTCAGCTGGGCTGGTACGGCGCGACGACGACCTCGACCCGCTGGAACTCCTTGAGGTCGGAGTAGCCGGTCGTCGCCATCGAGCGGCGCAGGGCGCCGATGAGGTTCGCCGTGCCGTCGGCGCCGGTGGCCGGGCCGTAGAGGACCTGCTCGAGGGTGCCGACGGTGCCGACCTCGACGCGGCGGCCGCGCGGCAGCTGCGGGTGGTGCGCCTCCGCGCCCCAGTGCCAGCCCCCGCCGGGAGCGTCGGTCGCGCGGGCCAGCGCCGATCCGAGCATCACGGCGTCCGCGCCCACCGCGACGGCCTTCACGATGTCGCCGGAGGTGCCGAGGCCGCCGTCCGCGATGACGTGCACGTAGCGTCCGCCCGACTCGTCGAGGTAGTCGCGGCGAGCGCCGGCGACATCGGCGACTGCGGTCGCCATCGGAGCCTGGATGCCGAGCGTCGTGCGGGTGGTGGAGGCGGCACCGCCGCCGAACCCGACGAGGACGCCCGCGGCGCCCGTGCGCATGAGGTGCAGGGCCGCGGTGTAGGTGGAGGCGCCGCCGACGATGACGGGCACGTCGAGCTCGTAGATGAACTTCTTGAGGTTCAGCGGCTCGGTAACGCGCGAGACGTGCTCGGCCGAGACGGTCGTGCCGCGGATGACGAACACGTCGACCCCGGCGTCGACGACGGTCTGGTACAGCTCCGCGGTCCGCTGGGGCGACAGGGCCCCGGCGACGGTCACGCCCGCGGCGCGGATCTCGGCCAGGCGCGCGGTCACCAGCTCGGGGCGGATCGGAGCGGAGTAGATCTCCTGCATCCGCTGCGTCGCGGTCTCGGCCGGAAGCCTGCGGATCTCCTCGAGCAGCGGCTCCGGGTCCTCGTACCGCGTCCACAGACCCTCGAGGTCGAGGACGCCCAGCGCCCCCAGATGCCCGAGCCGGATCGCCGTCGCCGGCGACACCACCGAGTCCATCGGCGCGGCGAGGATCGGCGTCGCGAACTGGTACGCGTCGATCGACCACTTCACCGACACGACCTCGGGGTCGCGCGTCCGGCGGCTCGGGACGACGGCGATGTCGTCGAAGGCGTACGCGCGGCGGGCGCGCTTGGCGCGCCCGATCTCGATCTCCATGACGCTGAGTTTACTGTGGCTCGCTCCTCGCTCCGCTCGCCGCTCGCCCGCCGTCGGCCCGAGCGGGCGGTCGCGTTCCGCAGAGCGTCCTGCGTCCGCGCTACGCCGATCCGCTCGCACGCGGATCGCCGGTTACCGCTGAGCGGTGTCAGCTGTGGCTCGCTCCTCGCTCCGCTCGCCGCTCGCCCGCGGCCGGCCCGAGCGGATGGTCCCGTTCCGCAGAGCGTCCTGCGTCCGCGCTACGCCGATCCGCTCGCACGCGGATCGCCGGTTACCGCTGAGCGGCGTCAGCCGTGGCTCGCTCCTCGCTCCGCTCGCCGCTCGCCCGCGGTCGGCCCGAGCGGGCGGTCGCGTTCCGCAGAGGCGTACGCCCGCGCCGCGACGATCCGGCGGAATGATCGTCGGCTACCGCTCCTACCGGGCTCCTCATCGGGCCGCGATCGACGCGAGCGGGCGCACACCACCAGCAGGTGGAGCCAGCGCGGCCGCCACCACGATTCGTTGCAACGCGGGAAGCCCGTCCCCACTCCGTCGCGCTCGCGCGCGGCGCACGACCACTCCCCCGCATGCGGAAAGACGGAAGCCCTCCCCCCGCAGTCGCGGCGGCGCCCCGCGCCGCTCGCGCTGCGTCCCTCGCTCCTCAGCCGAGGACCGGCGCTCGTCTCCCGGAGGGAGGCGGCGGATCGGGATCGCGGCCCCTCCGGCGTGGTGGGCGTATGGGCCGCAGGCCCATCGGGCAGAGGGGCCTCGATCCCGATCCGCCGCCGGCCCCCACCAGACCCCTCAGCGCCGGTAGTTCGGCGCCTCCACCACCATCTGCACATCGTGCGGGTGCGACTCCTTCAGCCCGGCCGCCGTGATGCGCACGAACTTCCCGCGCTCCTTCAGCTCGGGGATGGTGCGCGCTCCGACATAGAACATCGACTGGCGGAGCCCGCCGGCGAGCTGGTACGCCACGTTCGCGAGCGGGCCGCGGTAGGGCACCTGGCCCTCGATGCCCTCGGCGATCAGCTTGTCGTCGGTGGGCACGTCGGACTGGAAGTAGCGGTCCTTCGAGTAGGAGGTCCGCTCGCCGCGGGTCTGCAGGGCGCCGAGGGAGCCCATGCCGCGGTAGGTCTTGAACTGCTTGCCGTTCTGGAACACGAGGTCGCCGGGGCTCTCCTCGCAGCCTGCGAGGAGCGAGCCGAGCATCACGGTGTCGGCGCCGGCGACGAGCGCCTTGGCGATGTCGCCGGAGTACTGGAGGCCGCCGTCGGCGATCACCGGCACGCCGGACTCGCGCGCGGCGAGGGACGCCTCGTAGACCGCGGTGACCTGCGGGACTCCGACGCCGGCGACGACGCGGGTGGTGCAGATCGAGCCGGGGCCGACGCCGACCTTGATGGCGTCGGCGCCCGCGTCGACGAGGGCCTGCGCCCCGGAGCGGGTCGCGACGTTGCCGCCGATGACGTCGACGCCGGCGAACGCGGAGTCGGACTTCAGGCGGCGGATGATGTCGAGCACGCCGGCGGAGTCGCCGTTGGCGGTGTCGACGACGATCACGTCGACGCCCGCGTCGAGCAGGGCGGTGGCGCGCTGCCAGGCGTCGCCGAAGAAGCCGATCGCGGCGCCGACCCGGAGGCGGCCCTCGTCGTCCTTCGTGGCGTTGGGGTACTGCTCCGACTTGTCGAAGTCCTTGACCGTGATGAGGCCGGCGAGCTTGCCCTGCGCGTCGACCAGCGGCAGCTTCTCGATCTTGTGCTGCGCGAAGAGGGCGATGACCTCGCTGTCGGGGATGCCGACGCTGCCCGTGATCAGGCCGGTGCTGGTCATCACGTCGCGGACGAGCGTGGTCGCCTTCTCGAACGGCGAGACGAAGCGCATGTCGCGGTTGGTGATGATGCCCACGAGGACGCCGGTGGAGTCGACGACGGGGAGGCCGCTGATCCGGTACTGGCCGCAGAGGTCGTCGACCTGGGCGACGGTGGCGTCCGGGGTGGTGGTGACGGGGTTCGAGACCATGCCCGACTCGCTCCGCTTCACCCGGTCGACCTGGTCGGCCTGGTCGGCGATGGAGAGGTTGCGGTGCAGGACGCCGAGGCCGCCCTGGCGGGCCATCGCGATCGCCATGCGCGCCTCGGTGACGGTGTCCATCGCCGCGGAGAGCAGCGGGGTCGCCACGCTGATGCGCTTGGTGAGACGGGAGGCCGTGTCGGCCTCGCTCGGGATGACGTCGGTGTGCCCCGGGAGGAGCATGACGTCGTCGTAGGTGAGTCCGAGGAATCCGAAGGGATCCGGCTGGTCCATCAATGCCCCTTAGCAGGTCGAGTGCGGGAGCCCGGAGAGGACGGGAGGAGTCCGCTCACGAGCGCCACGGTTGTTCGATCTTAAGCGCCGCAGGGCCCGCGGTATTCCTCGACGGCGCGGCCGCCGGGCCGCGGATGGGCGCTGGAGCGCTCTCCTCTCCCTCATAATGTCGTCACGCGTAAGTGCGGACGGTGAAACACCGCCGACACATGCGGAACGTATGGTCAACCAACGTTGTTTGACGACGGCGATTCGGGCGTGCCCGGAGACCCCATCCGTCTGTGCACCCTGACGAGAGGTAGACGTCTTGCTCACAGCCAGCCGTTCGATGCGCCGCCAGCGCTCGACGACCCTGCATCCGACGGACCGGGAGGCGCCCCGTGGATAGGAGACGCCCGAGGCTCCGAGACCGGCTCCTGGCCCTGGGTCTGCTCGCCGCGACCCTCACCGGGATCGCCGCGGCGGCCCCCGCCGCACTCGCCGCCACCACCGCCGACCAGTCGATCATCGCCTGGGTCCGCGTGCAGGGGACGAACGAGAACCTGACGGGGGTGACCGTCGAGATCGGCGGCGACGCCTCCGCGACCGTGACCACCGGCGAGGACGGCCGGGCCACGTTCCCCCTCGACGCCGCGGGCACCTACACGGTGACCGTCGACGAGGAGTCCCTGCCCGCCGACAAGGGCTACCCCGCCGCGGGTCAGAACCCGAAGCAGGTGAAGATCGTCGCCTCGCAGAACCAGATCGTGAACTTCATCGTCTCGACGGCCAACCCGAAGGGCTCCGGAGCGACCGTCCCGGTCCCGACGGACTCCGCGGCTCCGACGAGCCCCGCGACCGAGGGCACGACCGGCAACGACGCGACGAACCCCGACGGCACGTCCAATGCGGTGAACCAGCCGGTGTCGGCCGACACGTTCTGGATCATCTTCTGGCCGAAGGTCGTCACCGGCCTGATCTTCGGGCTCCTGATCGCCCTCGCGGCGATCGGCGCCTCGCTGATCTACGGCGTGACCGGCCTGAACAACTTCGCCCACGGCGAGCTGGTCACCTTCGGCGCGCTGATGGCGTACCTCTTCTCCGGGGTCTTCGGACTCCCGGCGCTGCTGGCCATCCCGATCGCGGTGATCCTCGGCGGGGCCTTCGGCTTCGTCCAGGACGGACTGCTCTGGAAGCCGCTGCGGAAGAAGGGCATCCAGCTCATCCCGCTGATGATCGTGACGATCGGCCTCTCGCTGGCCCTGCGCTACGTGTTCGTCTTCTTCTTCGGAGCCGACCGCCTCTCGCTCCCCAACAGCACCGCTCCGTTCTTCACGGTGCCGGAGCTCGGGATCAGCCTGAAGTTCACCGACATCGTCGGCGCCGTCGTCGGCGTCGTCTGCATCGTCGCCGTGGCCTACGTCCTCACGAAGACGAAGATCGGCAAGGCGATGCGGGCGGTCTCGGACAACCGGGCCCTCGCCTCCGCCTCGGGCATCAACGTCGAGCGCGTCATCCGCGTCGTCTGGGTGATGTCGGGCGCTCTCGCCGCGCTGGCGGGCGTCTACATCGGCTACTACCAGTCGCTGCGCTGGGACACGGGAGCGTCGATCCTGCTGCTGATCTTCGCGGCGATCACGCTCGGCGGACTCGGCTCCGCCTACGGCGCGCTGGTCGGCTCGCTCATCATCGGACTGATGATGAACATCTCGACGATCTGGATCCCGGAGAACCTCAAGTACGTGGCTCCGCTCGTTCTCATGATCATCATCCTCCTGGTCAGGCCGCAGGGAATCCTGGGCCGCAAGGAACGGATCGGCTAGGACACCATGAACCTCAACTTCATCTGGCTGGCGATCGGGCAGATCGTCGATCCCACTGTCGCCGCGTACGCGCTGGCGACCATCGGCCTGGTCATCCACTTCGGATTCACGGGGCTGCTCAACTTCGGACAGGCCGGCTTCATGGCAGTGGGCGGCTACGCCTTCGCCATCACGTCGGTCAAGTTCGAGTGGCCCGTCTGGGGCTCCTTCCTCGCGACGATCGTCGCGGCGACCGTCTTCGCGCTCATCCTGGGCATCCCGACGCTGCGGCTGCGGGCCGACTACCTCTCGATCGTCACGATCGCGGCGGCGGAGATCATCCGGCTCTCGGTCAAGACCCCCGAGTTCTCGGCGATCACCGGCGGCTCGGAGGGCATCAACGGCGCGGCGAAGGCGTTCAACGACCTCAACCCGCTCCCCGAGGGCCGCTGGGGCATCGGGGTCCTCACCTACAGCCAGGACCAGTGGTGGGTGCGGATCGTCGGCTGGGGCCTCGTGCTCCTGGCCTGCCTCCTGGTGTTCCTCCTGATGCGCAGCCCCTGGGGCCGCGTCATCAAGGGCATCCGCGAGGACGAGGACGCCGTGCGCTCGCTCGGCAAGAACGTCTTCTCGTACAAGATCCAGGCGCTCATCCTGGGCGGCGTGCTCGGAGGCCTCGCAGGAGCGCTGTTCATCCTCCCCCGCTCGCTCCAGCCCGACAACTACGGCACCCAGCTCACGTTCTTCCTCTACACGATCATGCTGCTGGGCGGCGCCGCGACGGTCTTCGGACCCGTCGTCGGCTCGATCATCTTCTGGGTCGTCCTCGGTCTGACCGACGGACTGCTCACGCTCGGGATCGACACCGGGGTCCTCAACAACGACCTCATCCGCCTCACCACCGTGCAGACCGGACCCATCCGGTTCATCGTGGTGGGGGTAGCCCTCATGCTCCTGGTGATCTTCAGACCCCAGGGGATCTTCGGCAAGAAGAAGGATCTGCACTTTGCCTAAGACGCCGGTCTCGGACATCACCGAGGAAGCAATCGTCCCCGGGGTCAGGAAGAAGGACCCCATCGTCGTCGCCGACAACGTCAGCCGCCGCTTCGGCGGCCTGACCGCGGTCGACGTCGAGCACCTCGAGATCCCCCGCGGATCCATCACCGCCCTGATCGGCCCGAACGGGGCCGGAAAGACCACGTTCTTCAACCTGCTGACGGGCTTCGACAAGCCCAACACCGGCAAGTGGAACTTCAAGGGCAAGAACCTCGCCAACGTCCCGGCCTACCGGGTGTCGCGGATGGGCATGGTGCGCACGTTCCAGCTCACCAAGGCGCTCGGCGGCATGACGGTGCTCGAGAACATGCTGCTCGGCGCGAAGGGGCAGAAGGGCGAGAACATCTTCACCTCGCTCATCCGCCCGCTGTGGTCGAAGGAGGAGGACTCGATCGAGCAGCGCGCGATCCGCCTGCTCGAGAAGTTCAAGCTGGACACCAAGCGGGACGACTACGCGTCGAGCCTGTCGGGCGGCCAGAAGAAGCTGCTCGAGATGGCGCGGGCGCTGATGTCGGAGCCCGAGCTCGTCATGCTCGACGAGCCGATGGCCGGCGTGAACCCGGCGCTGACGCAGTCGCTCCTGGGTCACATCGTGAACCTGAAGGACGAGGGCATGACCGTGCTCTTCGTCGAGCACGACATGCACATGGTCAACACGATCGCCGACTGGGTGATCGTGATGGCCGAGGGCAAGGTCGTCGCCGAGGGCCCGCCCTCGACCGTGATGAACGACCCGGCCGTCATCGACGCGTACCTCGGCGCGCACCACGACACCGACCTGGGCACGATCGAGGGCCAGCTCGAGATCGCCGAGGAGATGGACTCCGACCTCGTCCGCGAGGACGTGGAGCGGCAGGCGGAGCAGGCCGGCATCCCGACGCCCGGCCACGACGCTCCGGCGGCCGGAACGGCGTCCCCGTCGGCCTCCGCGCCGACGAGCGTCGCCCCGACGACCGACGCCCCGGCCGTCGAATTCGAGAAGGACGAGAGATGACCGCCGACACGACGACTCCGAACACCCTCGAGACGCACGATCTGCACGCGGGCTACGTGCCGGGGGTCAACATCCTCAACGGCTCGAACGTCTACGTGAAGCGCGGCGAGCTCGTCGGGATCATCGGCCCGAACGGTGCAGGCAAGTCGACGCTGCTGAAGGCGATGTTCGGCCTGGTCAACATCCGCCAGGGCACCGTCCTGCTGAACGGCGAGGACATCACCGGCCTCAAGGCCGACAAGCTGGTGTCCAAGGGCGTGGGCTTCGTGCCGCAGAACAACAACGTCTTCCCGTCGCTCACCATCGAGGAGAACCTCGAGATGGGCATGTACCAGAAGCCGAAGCTGTACAAGGAGCGGCTCGAGTTCGTCACCGAGCTCTTCCCGGAGCTCAGCAAGCGGCTCAAGCAGCGCTCGGGGTCGCTCTCGGGCGGTGAGCGCCAGATGGTGGCGATGTCGCGGGCCCTGATGATGGACCCGTCGATGCTGCTGCTCGACGAGCCCAGCGCCGGCCTGTCCCCGATGCGGCAGGACGAGACGTTCGTCAACGTGCAGCGGATCAACCGCGCGGGCGTCTCGATCATGATCGTCGAGCAGAACGCGCGGCGGGCGCTGCAGATCTGCGACCGCGGCTACGTCCTCGACCAGGGCCGCGACGCCTACGAGGGCGCGGGCCGGGAGCTGATGAACGATCCGAAGGTCATCGAGCTCTACCTGGGCACGCTCGCGACGACCAACGAGGTCACCACGAGCACCCCGACCGTCGGCGGCTGACCCCCGCTGCGAAGGGCCCGTCGTCTCCGGACGGCGGGCCCTTCGTCGTCGCCGGGGACCGGAGCGGGCGCGAGCGGGGCCGAGGGGCCGATGCGGCTCCGGGGCGGAGGCGGGGCCGCTCTCCCGGCGCGGACAGGCCTTCACCGGTCTCTCCGCGATGCCCGCCGAACCCCCGGGAAGTCGGCGGAACGGCGGGCCGGACCCTCGGTCTCCTGTCCGCGGGACGAGGGCAGGACAGCGAGAGTCTCTCCGCTTCAGCGACCCCCACGAGGGGGACAGGATATCGCCCTTCCTGCCGTAGTTTTGGGGACACGGGACAGCCCTGCAGGGGGACGTCCCGCTCCCCTCTCCCCCGGTAGGGACCGCGATCGGTCGCCGATCTCCTCCCCTCCCCGCAGCGCCTCGAGCGCCGCGTCGTCCGCCTCGAAGGAGCCGACCATGAAGAGCTACACCCCCGCCCCTGTGGAACTCGGAGCCGGCTTCGGCACCGGTGCGATCGGCGACTACGACCGCTGGCGCGTCGTCGGCGTCTACGCCCAGGTCGTCATCGCCGAGACCACCGGCGGCAAGCGCCGCAACTACAGCCGCTCCTTCGTCACTTACCGCCTGGCGCAGGAGGCGGAGCTGCTCCGCGCCTCCTAGGCCCTCCCTCCACACTCCACGAGCGCGCGTCCTCCCTCGGGAGGGCGCGCGCTTCTGCGTTCCCGCTCGACGTCGTCGCTCCCACCCGCGGTCCGGCAGAGCGCTCCCCGAGGCCGGGAGAGGCGCTCGGAGGCGTTCACAGGCCGTCCGAGCCGCTCCTCCTCCCGGGTGGCTCCTCGACGCGACGCCAGGCCCTGGACGCCGCGCAGCCGTCCGCCCGCACCCGACAGCGGACGCCCGCGCGGACGACCGCCGCGCCTCGCTGCGTCCGCGCGACCGGCGCGTCTCCGCCTCTGCCCTCCGGGAACGGCGAAGGGGCCCGGTCCGAAGACCGAGCCCCTCAGGGATGCGGCAGGAGCCGCGTCACCGCGTCGTCAGTTCAGCGAACCCTCGACGGTCTCCTCGAAGGAGGTGGTGTTGCCCGTGCCGTACTTGTAGATCGAGACCGAGGCCTCGCTGGTGTCGCCGTTCTCGTCGAACGAGATCGGGCCGGAGAGGCCGTCGTAGTCGACGTCCTCGCCGTCGGCGATGAGCTTCGCGCAGTCGGCGAAGGTCGTGCACTTGGTGCCGCCCTCCGAGACCGACATGAGGTTGTCGCGGATGGTCGCACCGTCCGTCGCCCCGCCCTGGAGCGCGGCGAGAGCGGTCAGGACCGTGGCGTCGTACGACTCCGGCGCGTAGCTGAACACGGTCAGCGCGTCGTTGCCCTGCGACTCGACGAGCGACTGCAGCTTGCCCTGGAAGTCCTCGGACGCCTGGACACCCGGGTTGGTGAACTGCGCGCCGGCGATGTCGACGTTGGTGTCGGACTCGCCGATGACGCCGTAGTTGCCGTCCGTGCCGTAGAGCTTCGAGAAGTCGAAGCCCTTGGCCGAGAGCTGCTCCGCGATGGTCTTGATCTCGTCGAACGAGATGACGACCAGCGCGTCGGGGTTCGGGGCGAGGACCGAGGTCAGCGCCGAGTTGAAGTCGGTCGAGGCCGGCTCGAAGATCTCCTCGGCCGCGACGGATGCTCCGCCCGCCTCGAGGGTCTCCTTGATGTTCTTCTCGAGGCCGGTGCCGTACGCGTCGTTCATGTACAGGATCGAGACGTTGGTCTTGCCGTCGCCGAGGATCTTGTTGCCGAGGATGCGGCCCTGGAGCACGTCCGAGGGAGCGGTGCGCCAGTAGTAGCCGTCGTCGTCGTAGGTCGTGAAGTCCGGCGAGGTGTTGGCCGGCGAGATCTGGACGACGCCCGCCTGGGTCACCTGGTCGATGAAGGTCTTCGAGACGCCCGAGGACGCCGCGCCGATGATGGCGGAGACGTTGTCGGCGATGAGGGACGTGGCCGACTGCGTCGCGATGTCGGTCGTGGTGTCGCCCGAGTCCTTCTGCTCCACGTCGATCGTGATGCCGGCCTTGGCGTCGTTGATGTCGACGACCGCCTGGTCGACGCCCGCGATCTCGGGCGGGCCGAGGACGGCGAGGGTGCCGGTCTGCGGGAGGATCGTGCCGATCTTGAGGGACAGGTCGCCCGAGCCGCTGTCGCCGCTCGATCCGCTGTCGCCGCCGCCGGCGCAGCCGGCGAGGACGAGAGCGCTGGCGCCCAGAATGGCGACGCCGCCGAGGGTTGCCCGGAGGGACCGCGCGCGGGCCGAGCCGGCCTTCGCGTAAACGCCCATGTTGCTCCTTGAGAGGTGTGTGTCAGTGGGAGCGGCGCCGGTGGCAACCGCTCGGCCAACCTAACCTCCGAAGCAGCCGTGAACAATACAGGGGTGTTACCAATACGTTTCGCGACCGGATCGTTACCAGTCCGCTGTCGCGCCGCGTCAGGACGACGCGTTCCGCAGATCAGACGGACGATCGGCGCCGTCTGCGCTCCGCGGCGACGAGGTCGCCTGAGAAGATCGCCAGGGCGGCCCACACCAGCGCGAAGCCGATCCAGCGCTCGAGCGGCATCTCCTCGTGCAGCACGAAGGCCCCGACGAGGAACTGCAGGAACGGCGTCAGGTACTGCACGAAGCCGACGATCGACAGCGGGAGCCGGCGCGCGGCGCCCGCGAACAGGAGCAGCGGGACGGCCGTGACGATGCCGGCCGAGGCGAGGATGAGGGCGTGCCCCGTCCCCTCCGTCGTCAGGGTCAGCCCCACCGTGGAGCCGACGACCGCCAGCTGCACGACGGCGAGCGGCGTCAGCCAGAGCGTCTCGAGCGTCAGCCCGCCGACCGCGTCCACCGTGCCGCCGACGCGGCTCTTCACCAGGCCGTAGAGGCCGAACGAGAAGGCGAGGGCGAGCGAGATCCACGGGAAGGAGCCGTAGCCCACCGCGATGACCAGCACCGCGACCGCGCTGACGCCCATCGCGGCCCACTGCAGTGGCCGGAGGCGCTCGCGCAGCACCAGGACGCCCAGCAGCACCGTGACCAGCGGGTTCATGAAGTAGCCCAGGGCCGCCTCGATAACGTGGCCCGTGGTCGTGGCGATCACGTAGACCTGCCAGTTGACGTAGATGAGCACGCCCGCGATCGCCATCACTCCGAGCAGGCGGGGGCGGCGCAGCAGCGCGCCGAAGGAGCGCCAGCCACGGAGGACCGTGAGCAGGATCACGCAGAAGACGAGCGAGAAGAGCACTCGGAACGCGACGATCTCGAACGGCGAGGCCGGCGCCATCGCGATGAAGTAGAGGGGCATCGCACCCCAGAGCAGGTAGGCCGAGAACGCGAACAGCAGCCCCGTGCCGGACATCCCGCCCGGGCGTCCCGCCGCTCCGAGCGCCTCCACTCCTTCGCCGACGGGCACGTCCGAAGGGGACGGCGAGACGGACTCGGCAGGGGTGCGGGAGCTGGTCACTCCCCGATGCTACGCAGGCGCGGGGTGGGAGGACGGCCCCGTAGCGGGCGGATCAGGCCACTGGTCGCGAGGAGGACCGGGAACGACGGAAGGGCCCGCCGACCGAGGTCGACGGGCCCTTCCGAGGGATGCTGACTAGCGGACGACGACCGCGAGGACGTCGCGAGCGGAGAGGACCAGCAGGTCCTCGCCACCGAACTTGACCTCGGTTCCGCCGTACTTGGAGTAGATCACCTTGTCGCCGACGGCGACGTCGAGCGGCACGCGGTTGCCGTTGTCGTCGATGCGACCGGGTCCGACGGCGACGACCTCGCCCTCCTGCGGCTTCTCCTTGGCGGTATCGGGGATGACGAGACCGGAAGCGGTCACCTGCTCCGCCTCGACCTGCTTGATGACGATGCGATCTTCGAGCGGCTTGATGGACACCGACACGGTTGACCTCTTTCTTGACGACGATGTGGGCGGAACGCGGTTCTGGCACACACGCTCCGAGAGTGCTAGATCCATCGTAGGGGCTCCGCTGGCACTCGTGCAATCAGAGTGCCAAGCAGGGCGGCGGACCCGCGGGGAGGCCGTGGCCTACCATGGCCGGATGCGACGCGACGAGCTGGTCGAGCTCCTCTCCCCCGAGGGCCTCCGGCTCCTCGACTCCCTCGACGGCTACCGGTCCGACGACCTGGTGCGGGCCGTGGCACGCCTCCGGGCCGCCGGCCACTCCCCCGTCCTCGTCGCCGCGGTGCTCACCCAGGCGAGGCTCCGGCAGAAGGCGGAGGCGAAGTTCGGAGAGTTCGCCCGCTCGATGCTCTTCACGGACGCGGGACTCGAGCAGGCGACGCGGCTGCGCGTCGCCGCCCTGCACGCCGGCCGGTTCGCCGCGGCGGGAGCGGCGCGCGTCGCCGACCTCGGCAGCGGGATCGGCGGCGACGCCCTCGCGATGGCCGCGATCGACCTGGCGGTCACCGCCGTCGAGGCCGACGAGGTCACCGCGACCCTGGCCAGCTTCAACCTCGCCCCGTTCCCCGCGGCGAGCGCCGTGCACTCGACGGCCGAGGCCTTCGACCTCGACGGCTTCGACGCCGTCTACCTGGACCCGGCACGCCGCACGGCGGGCCACCGCGAGACCCGCCGGCTCGACGATCCGGACGACTACTCCCCCTCCCTCGACTTCGCGTTCGGCCTGGCCGAGCACCGTCCCGTGGGCGTGAAGGTGGGTCCCGGCTTCGATCGCGAGCGCCTGCCGCGGGACGCCGAGGCGCAGTGGGTCTCGGTCGACGGGGAGCTGGTCGAGACCGGGCTCTGGTTCGGCTCTCTGGCGCGCCCGGGCGTGCGCCGCTCCGCTCTGCTGCTCGGCGCGGCCGGCTCCTCCGAGCTCACCGCGGCGGGCGACAGCGAGGACGAGGAGGTCGGCCCCCTCGGCGCGTTCGTGCACGAGCCGGACGGCTCCGCGATCCGCGCGCGCCTCCTGGGCGAGCTCGCGCGCTCCAGCGGCTCGCGGATGGTCTCGCCCGGCATCGCCTACCTGACCGGCGACCATGAGGCCGCCTCGCCCTTCCTCCGCAGCTTCCGGGTCCTCGCCGAGCTGCCGCTGGACGAGCGCACGCTGGCGAAGGAGCTGCGCACCCGCGGCATCGGCGTGCTCGAGATCAAGAAGCGCGGGGTGGACGTCGACCCCGCCCGCTTCCGCAAGCGGCTGGGCCTCTCCGGCGCCGGCAGCGCGGTGCTGATCCTGACGCGGATCGCCGGGCGCCACCGCGCGCTGCTCGCGGAGCGCGTCGAGCGGCCCGCGCCGGCTCAGTAGCCGGAGGTGCCGGCGGCGAGGGCCACCACGACGAAGACGAGGAAGACCGCCAGGTAGATCAGCGAGACGGCGATGCCGGCGAACCCGGTGATGATCGCGGTCAGCGCGAAGCCGCGCGCGGCCGGCTCGCGCCGGCGTCCGAGGAAGCCGAGCACGACGGCCGGAGCCGACAGCAGGAAGCCGAAACCGGCGGCGAAGAGCGTGATGACCAGGCCGACGATGCCGAGGATCATCCCGACGAGGCTCAGCGTGCGGGGGACGACGGGCGCCGGTGCGGCCGCGTAGGCGGCGGGGTGGCCGGGCGCGGAGGAGTAGGCGGGCGCGGAGGAGTAGGCGGGCGCCGAGGGGTACGCGGG